>CANOHX010000307.1 GCA_947565885.1 uncultured Lachnospiraceae bacterium | reverse complement strand
ACTGCCGGTAAGGAAAAATTTAAAAACTTACACATTTTACTTGACAAACCCTTAGGGAGCCGGAAAAATTCGGCTCCTTATTTTATCTTATAGGAAAGACCTCCGCACTCGGCGCATCAATGTGTGCTAATCCATAACATCCATCAAGTCATCGCAGCCAGCATTCTTCGTCAGCTGTTTTAGCCCGTCAAGGACCTCCTCTTTGGTGTAATTGTTCTGTACCAGAAAACGTTCATCCTTCTCTGCCAGATATTGGTAAAACAGGGCGGCGGCAGCTACTTCATTCTTGTTGCAGTAATCAATGCGGCTTAATAAGATGTTTTCCGCTTCGTTGATATTGCCATCGTCTATCATTTCCAACAATCCGTTTAAATTCTCCCCGGATACTTCGTAGTGGTTCTTCCGCTCCTCTTCCACAGAGACGTATGTTTTCCCTAACAGGAAAGAAAATAATACCCGGACTGCTTCTTTGATAATTCTCATGATATAATCTTTTTCGTCTTCAAAATTCATAGTCTTTACCTCCATGGTTTTTTCGTATATGAAAATTATTATAAGGGAAATTTGTTTGATTGGCAATGAATAATTACATATCATATCAGTTCAGCCATCTGCGGTTTATGGTAAATGCAGTGTCTGCCGCAATTTGTACCAGAAAAAACCTGAATTGTCCCAAATACAGTACGAAAAAGAGATTGTCATGATAACATAAAGCTTATAGTAAGCGACAATCTTGTAGGAGGATAATGAGATTATGGAAGCACAGATGGATTTTTTTGAACTGAATGACCGTAAAGTTTGCAAACGGCTATCAAAAGTACTGCTTTGGATGACGTTGGTATTTCCGGTATTATTTCTTGCAACGGCCCTTGGAGTGTTTCAAATTCAGTATGGCGATTTGGCGGTCCTTTCGGCAATTGGCTGTGTCTGTACGATAGGCCCCAGCGTGCTGCAGAAATTAGGAGCGCCTGCCAGGAAGATGAAATATATCAGCGTGTTGGCAGTAGGCTTTGTCGTTATGCTCTTGGGCGGGAACTCTGCTATTGGCATCTATATGACTTATGGGCTGGCAATGCTTTTCAGCTGCATGTTCTTCGATAAAAAGTTTACGTTGAGGATTGCCATTATAAGCTATTTTTTTCTGATTGCTTCTTTATATCTGCGTTCTCTGAATGTCAAACAGATTGAATATCCGACTAATTTGGAATGGTTCTTTACCCGTTCGGTGGGATTTACCATTGAGCAGATTGTGATGGGAGTGGTATTTGTAAGCATTGCCGGGGCATCCAGGTCATTGTTGGAGAACCTGCATAGCGCAAACCAGGTGGCAGCTGTGGTGGAGACTTGTGGGAAAGTATCTTCGGAGTTGGTATCCATGACAGAACAGCTTGCGGAAAATATGCAGGAATCCCGGAGGGTGAATGAAGCCATTGTAAGTTCCGCCCAAAATACGGCAGATGACTGCAGCCGAAGCCTGCACCATGTTACTTCCATGCAGGACTCAGTGGGAGAGATGGTTCAGGTGATTGGCATGATTGATGAGAGGACCAAAGAGATGTTGGATATTTCTGACGATATCTGGAAGAGAATGGAAAGCTATGTGGGGCTTATGGACCATGCAGTCGAAAGTATGCGGGAGATTGAGAAGACTGCGGGCCTTACAGGGGAATCCATTCAGAATATGGAAGGCATAATAGCGGATATATCAGCATTTGCCGGTGAGATTTCTGAGGTTACAGAACAGACAGACTTGCTTGCGCTTAATGCTTCCATTGAGGCAGCGCATGCAGGTGAGAAAGGCAAAGGCTTTTCTGTGGTGGCAGAGGAAATCCGTGTGCTGGCAGAAAGTTCCAGGAGAGCCAGCAATTCCGTTGCATCCGTGATTGAAAATGTGCGTGCGATGCTCAATGGCGTGAAGCAGTCCAATACACAGAATATGATGACGGTGGACGCAGGGATTACGCAGATATCCAGTGCGAGGGAAGAAGCGAAGTTCCTGGGAAGCCTGCAGAAAGATTCACGTGAGAAAACAGAGCAGATCGTAGAGAACAGCGGGGAGACAAAACAGCACAGCATGCAGGTTTTGCAGATGGCAAAAGAGATGGCGGATTTAGTGCAGAACTCTTTGAACTGTGCGGATTCCATTGTGAGTGAGGCGGACAGCCAGGGCAAAATAACGGATATGACGGGAGAAACCTTTTCCAATGTTAAGCAGATTGCAGAAGAGTTATACAAAATAAGCCAGATAGATAAAGAGGAGGAAGATAATGAAGACAATGAAAGCCAGGCTGTATCTGGTATTTGAGGGATGGATGCTTGTGTTCCTGTTGGCACTGAATATCGCATTCCTAAATGATTTTTGTGTAGGGGCGGTTTTATTTAAGGCTGCTGCCAGCCTGTTTTTTGTGTTGGCAGGCGTTTGCGGCTATATAAAGAACAGGGAGAACCAGAGATTTTCCAGGTTTATGCTGATAGGTTTTATTTGCTGCATGGCAGGGGACGTATTTCTTG
>CANOHX010000306.1 GCA_947565885.1 uncultured Lachnospiraceae bacterium | reverse complement strand
AAATATATCTGCGGATTTCCACCAGCTGCCTTTCCCGCTCCTCGCCATGGAACAGTTCCAAATTCTCTTCAGACTGCCTGACTTCCTCCTCCCACTGCGCATCCCGCAAAAAGTTCTTGGCGCTTTCATAATCCCCCTCTTTCTTTACGAGCTCCACCGCCTTTTTTTCACGCCAGTTCATGTGCATCCCCAACTTCTGTTTTTGCAGCGTCTCCTGGCGCTCCCGGAGCATATCTGCCTCCATCTGGCCTATCGCTTTCTGAAGCGCTCCCCTTTCCTGTTCAAGTTCCTTTTTCTTCTCCCACAAACCATCCTCCGATGGAACCTTGGCAAGCCTGGGGATAAGCGCGGCATATTCTTCATCCAGCGCTTTCTTCCGTTCCCGCTTCTGCTGTAAAGCCTGCCCTCCTTTATAAAACGGCACATTTTCCAATGGCAGCACCTGCTGTTCATCCAAAAGCAGCTGCCCATCCTGCAGCTCCAACGCCTTTCCAAAAATCACCTGCGAAAGATCTGTTTTTACAGTCTCCAAATCTGTGTATCTGCTGTAATAATGCCTCAGCTGCTTGTCCAGCCGCTCCATAAAATCCAGAACGCTCTCCTCAACTTCTTCCCCCTGCGGAAACTCTTTAAAATATGTAAAAATCTCCGGTTTTCCACATTTCCTGTAACATTCCCATGCCACGTTAAACTCCTCGATTGTATATTTCCCCACTGTCTTGCCCAGCAACATGAGCACATAATCGCTGTTTCTTATGTACTCGTTATATTCATCCTGCTTTCGTTCCAATGCCATAGCATTGCTTAAATCTTCACACATAATCATTTCAAGAAAAATATCTCTCTTAACGATTTTCTTGTTTATGGAATTGGCAAATGCTGCCAGTTCCTGACGCTCCCTCTTAAATTCCACCACCGATGAGGCCAGAAAAATTTTTATCGTCCGCATGTTTTTTCACCTCTATTTATCTATTCCCGCAAGAATAACATGATTTCCTGCAAAGCACTGTATCCTATTATAACAGAAATTAAGTTACTTTACACGAAAGAACTTAATTTCTGTTGTATAGGAAACGAACAAAACGTTTGCGTTTTGATTCGTTTCCTGCGTTTACTATAATTAATCTCAAGCACATAAATTGGGGCGTTTGCTTTCCCCTTTCTTCTTTATCCGACAGTCTTAATAATCAGAATCTTATCCCCGGCTTTTATCTGCTCCGAGGAGAGCTGGTTGGTCTTTACAATCTCAGCGATAGTCGTGAAATTCTCCTTGGCAATATCCCACAGCTGATCCCCCTCTTTGGCGATGTAGCCGATAATGCCGGGGCTTTCCTGCAGTTCCTCCATATTCAGCGGCTCCTGCTCCACCTCGGTAATCTTGTTGATTTTCTGCTGTTCAAAGACAATGCAGTTTAAGTTCAGCACTGCCTTGACCTCCACCTGGCTGCTGTCTGTCATGACGGTCGTCAGCTGGTCAATCCCTGTCTGCAGACGGAAACGGCAGCCCGCATGGATGCCCGGCGCTTCAATCAGGTAGTGGAACGGCAGAATGTCCTTGACGGAAGCGACCGGCATACGGTCATCCGCCGTCACATAGAGGATGGTCACCTGCAGCGTACCCTCCACCTGAATGCCGTCTTCCACAATCTCCGCCTGCTCCGCCACGGCATAGCCCTCGCTGGCACAAATCTGCAGTATCGGCTCCTGGTTGCCGTCAATGCTTATCTTGTCGGAAATTTTGCATTTGGAAGCATTGTGAATCAGTAATTTTTCAAAAACCGCCTCCTGATAGAGGGGCGTCCATTTCTCATTGACCACATAGAGGTCGGCTACGACCTGCGTCTCCTCCTCCTTGAAAATCTGGATTTCCAAATCGAGTACCAACTCCAGGTGAAGCATCCGTTCTTCGCCATCGTAGTCCGGTTTCACTTCCAGTTCTATCCCTGCCACATCGTAGGACACGTCCGCAATCATATCCTCGCTGCAGCCGCTGCAGTCAATAACCCCGGCAAAAGGCAGAGCCGTCTCCATCCACTGCAGATGTTCCTCCTCATCTTCCCCTTCATAGAGCGCAAATACCAGAGCTTCTCCTTTGATGTTTAACTGCTGCTCCACCAGGCGCATCTCCACGCCGCGCAGCTGTACGCTTTTCCACAGCAGCTGGCGGATATTGGGCTTGTTGGAGGGCAGTAAAATCTCCTCTTTAAAACGGAACGTGTCTTTTTTCGCCAGAAACAGTTCCATAGCGGACAGGTTCTGCTCTAAGAGCTGCACGCCCTCATCTTCCCCTACGCCTGTTATCAGCTCTTCATCGTAAATCTCATCAATCACTGCGTGCAGCGTGACTAATGCCTTGACGCTCAGCTTCCGGGAATTGATAATGCCGATGGAGAGGTCTTCCATCTCCCACCTTAATTTCGCAGTATCATACTCGTTGGCCCCATCAATGGCAAGGCTCTCCTGAAAAGGAATCTCGCCGCTCATGGTGTTAATCTTCCCATCTTCCTGGTCGCTGCGGTACAGCAAAGAAAATCTGA
>CANOHX010000305.1 GCA_947565885.1 uncultured Lachnospiraceae bacterium | reverse complement strand
TGTTCTGCCTTTTATTTACGATATATGTTTTACATAGGTCCTTTACTTCCAAAACGTTGCCCATAATTTCCCATCCTTTCCAAACTACTGTGTTTTATGTGTTTTGCCTCCTGACAAAGGCCGCTTCCTGACAGTTTCCCTAAGGAGATACTGATTGCGTCCGTATTTCCAACTGAAAGCCTTTCCTCATCATTCAATATTTGATGTGTCCGAAGCGGAAATCCTGCGCAGCGGAAACGCCGCTCCTGCCACTGCTGCAAGGACCGTTGCTACCAACACGGTCAGCGGATAGATGACATACACCTCCAGGGGAATGACGTCAAATTCTATACTATAAGCGCCCATCATGCGGAAAATTGGTTCAATTGTCAGCTTTGACAATGGTGTGGAAACCAGCGTCCCGATGACGATGGAAATCAGAAGCACCAGCCCAATGCGCATAGACTGCCAGGCGACCAGCCATGAATTTCCAAACCCCAATGCTTTGAGCATGGCGATTTCCCCTTTTTCTTTGGCAATGAAACTCCTGACCATGAGCACGGCAACCAGGATATTGATGCCTAGGATAATTCCCAGAATCAGGCTCTTTACGCTCTCAAGCTGTCCTGCGACATCGCCAATCATATAGCTGATATATTCCCCTACCTCATAGACGTCCGTTTCACTGAACATACGTTTGAGCAATTTCTTTCGCTGGCTTTTGGTATCGCTGTCCGGCTCATCCTGATAACGGATTTGGATGCCGAAGCTGCCCGCAGCAAAATTGTAGTCAAGGCTGTCGCCCTCATAAAAGCGGATACCCTCGCCAAGGTTATTCATGCTCTGGCTGATTGCCGTCACCCGGTACTCCCTTACCTCGCTGCCCATGTCAATCTCGACCTTATCGCCAATTTCCGCACCAAGCTTATCCGCCACAACATAGGTAATCGCTACCTCGCCGTCATTTTCCGGCGGCGTCCCTTCCAGGTAAAAATACTCGTCTGCCCGCACTCCGCCTTTCCCTTGAAAAGAAAGGGAAGACATTTTTTTGTCACCGTGCGAGATATTGAAACGGAACATGACTTCCTGAAATACATCTGCCTCAATCCCCTGGCCGTGAAGCATTTCCCGCACCTGTTCCTGCTTTTCGTCAATCATCTCTTCGTTCGTCCCATTGGCAGAAAACAGGAGTTCCTGGGAAATGACAAGGTCGCAGTCCGCCATATTAAAGAGCGGCAGCAGCTTGTCAGACTGCAGGGTATTGATGCTGTTTACCGGAATAATCACCAGCAGAAGCCCCAAGGTAAAAATTACAATCATGGAGAGATAACGCCTGACACTGCTCAATACATCGTTTGCCGCCAGAAACGCCGGCGGCGCTAAATGCGACTTGCCAAGGCGCAGCAGCCCTTTGCGCTTGTAACGCTCCCCCATTTCACCATTGCGGATAGCAGTGATAGGCGAAAACTTCTTGATTTTGCGCGTACACAGATAACAAAACCACACCACAGCTGCCGCCGTGCCCACAGCACAGAGAACGTTAAGAAACAACTTATTCTGCCCGGAAATAATGATATTATTTGACACGCTCTGAATCAGCAATTTGCCAAAAGGAACGCTGAGCACAAGCCCGCACACCGCGCCTACAACGGAAATCGCAAAGTATTTGAGGATATATAGCCCGCGGATTCTGCGGTTGGAAATCCCGATTGCTTTCATCACGCCAATTTCCCGAAATTCTTCGCTGACCGTAAAGTTAATCGTAAACTGCAGAATCACCAGCGAAATCAAAATCAGGCAGACACTGACGACCAGCACCACCGCCGCAATCAGCATATCCATGACATACATCATCTTCATGCCTCCACGGTCGATGCCCATCGTCGTCTTTACGTTTAAATCCTCAAATTTCTCCACAAACGCCTCATCATCCGTATACACCATCAGAGAATAGAATTTTTTACAAGTCTCGCTTTCAAAATAACGGCGGTCATTTTCGCTGACAAGAAACCGCGTCATGCCCATCATGGAAGAGCCAAATAAGGCGTCCTTGACAAATCCTTTTACTGTAAATTCTTTTCTTTTTCCTTCTGACTTAATCTCAATCTTGCTGCCTACGTGGAAATCATTGATAACAGAATGAAAAACCTCCGCAGAGAGATAGACTTCGCCGTCATTAATATGAGTAAGTTCCTGCTCACTCCCATCAAAGACTTTCGTATCCTTTACCCCTGCCAGAACTAAGGAACTGGAATACTCAAACCGCTCTCCCTCCACCATGACATCTCTGGGATCAATCTGGATTAGCTCCGACTCGCGCAGCCCATACCCATTCTCGCTGGCAAAATCCTCCACGCGCCCAGCTTCCTCTTCATAGGACGTGGCATACCAATAATCCGGCACTTCTGCCATTTCAAAATAACTGTCCAGCGCAGTTGCGACCGTTACCATATTGTTGACGCTGCTCGCTGTGAACATTACCCCGAGTATGACAAAAATCAGCAGGATAAGGTTCATGGTCTTTTTCCGTTTTAAATCTTTTTTCAGAATCCGTAAATACATTACTTCGCCCCTTTCGCTCTTTCTGGGTCTATCATAATGCAGAAATTATTAAATAATCCTTAAATAAACACCAAGGTTCC
>CANOHX010000304.1 GCA_947565885.1 uncultured Lachnospiraceae bacterium | reverse complement strand
AAAATGATAAATTACTTGAAACAACATTTTTAAGATGTTATAATGGAACAAAATTTGGTTATCCTGATTTGCCAGCATCATCTTTTGCATCTCAGCTTCCATATCTCTTCCTCTTTCTCATAATTATGTAATTTTGTTCCATTATAACATCTTAAAAATGTTGTTTCAAGTAATTTATCATTTTTAATTATGCTATTACCAAAAATATAACATCTACAATATGAATCATGAGGAAAGGAGCGATACTATGGAACAGTTTGTAAGAGACCGGATTACACAATTGCGTCTGGCAAAAGGCGTGTCCGAATACCAGATGAGCTACGATTTGGGACATAGCCGCGGATACATCTACAACATTTCCTCCGGCAAATCCCTGCCCTCCATGAATGAATTTTTTTCTATCTGTGAATACTTCGGCATCAGCCCCCACGAATTCTTCGATACCGGACACAACAACCCGGCGCTGATAGCGAAAGTCGTGGACGAGCTAAAGGAACTTAACGATGATGACATACTAATGATTCTGACTTTCATCAAACGATTAAACAGACATAACTAAGACAAAAATCCGCTGCCATCCAAAATCATCTGGACGGCAGCGGATTTCTATTTTTATATAGACCGTAATCTGCTCTCAATAATTAAATTCTCAGTTACAATTCTAAGAGCTTCCAGTTTGGCTTTCACCTTGTGGAACTGATTAGACAATTCTTTGAAAAATTTGCAGGTGCTGGAACATTTGCCAGAAGAAGCATTGACTCCCTACTGCTGCTTCCTCTTCGGCAATGCAACTTTCTGATCCACTGTAACCTGCTCTTCCAGGCAGCTGAAGATTTCATCCACATTTTTCTTCTCCATCTTAGGCGTCAGCCAGCTGACAACCGGCACGACAACCAGCCCGGCAACCATTGCGATTGCCCCGGCATTGATGGGAGAAGCAATGTAGGAAAAGAACATGTTGGACACCGTAATGCCAATTCCACAGGCAAAGCTTGCCCATACCGCCGCCTTGGTCACGCCTTTCCAATACAGTCCATAGAGGAACGGCGCCAGAAACGCACCTGCCAGCGCGCCCCAGGAAATACCCATCAGCTGCGCAATGAACTGCGCGATGGATTTCGGCGGGAAGAGCGCCAATACCACGGAACATACAATGAAAAATACCAACAAAATTCTCATATACAATATCTGCTTTTTCTCGCTCATATTTTTTACAATATTATCCTTTAGGAAATCAAGCGTCAATGTGGAACTCGAAGTCAGCACCAGCGATGACAAGGTGGACATGGAAGCTGACAGCACCAGCACAATCACAATCCCTACAAGGATATCCGGCAATGTAGACAACATGGAGGGGATAATCGCATCAAAGATTACGCTTCCATCCTCCTTATGGATTGCCGGCGTATCAAACAGCCGTCCGAAACCGCCCAGGAAATAGCAGCCGCCGGAAACGACAATGGCAAAGACAGTGGAGATTATCGTCCCTGACTGCACCGATTTCTCATCCTTAATCGTATAAAATTTATGTATCATCTGCGGCAGCCCCCAGGTTCCCAGAGACGTCAGGATAATAACGCCCAGAAGGTTCAAGGGGTCGGGTCCGAAGAAAGAAGTAAACGCGCCTTTCTGCCCCATAGTTACCGCCACATCGCTCTCCAATTCCGCAAGGGACTTCACCGCATTGATAAAACCGCCCTGCCCATTTAAGACCGCCGCGATGACAGCCACGATTCCGCCCAGCATGACAATTCCCTGGATGAAATCATTAATTGCCGTCGCCATATAGCCGCCAAGAATCACATAGGCGCAGGTCAGAATTGCCATAACGATTACACATACCTCATAAGGGATGTCAAATGCCATGCCAAACAGCCTGGACAATCCATTATACACCGATGCCGTATAGGGAATCAGGAACACAAAGGCAATGGCGGACGCTGCAATCCTCAGTGCTTTGCTGTCGTAACGCTTGCCAAAATAATCTGGCATAGTCGTTGCCGACAGGTGGTTGCTCATAATCCTCGTACGTCTGCCCAGCACTACCCAAGCCAGCAAGGAGCCAATCACAGCATTGCCAATGCCAATCCAGGTAGAGGCAAGACCATATTTGTAGCCGAACTGCCCGGCATAACCGACAAACACCACCGCCGAGAAATAAGACGTCCCATAGGCAAACGCCGTCAGCCATGGACCCACGCTCCTGCCGCCTAACACAAAGTCATCTACATTGGTGGCGTGTTTGCGGGAATACAGCCCCACACCCACCATCACTGCAAAAAACAAGACTAAAAAAATAATTTTTACTAACACGTTTTCTCCTCCTTGTCCGGCAGCCCTGCAAAAGCCTGTGCTATCAGCTTTCCAGCATTCTGCCCTAGTATTTTATTTAAATCTTTATTATCTTTGACAAGACCTCTGATATGTTCCAGAGATTCTTTCTGCCCGCTCCATGGGCTGTCGGTAGCAAACAAAATTCTGTCTGCGCCATGTTTTTTCAAAATACCCAGGAACACTTCATCCTTAATATAACCGGCAGTAAATGAAGTGTCCAAATAGACATCCTTCCCTGCCAGCAGCTCTTGTACATCCTCCCACATATCAAACCCGCCATAATGCGCAAG
>CANOHX010000303.1 GCA_947565885.1 uncultured Lachnospiraceae bacterium | reverse complement strand
GAGATACCATGTTGAACCTGTTTTGGGAGGCAGTCATGGCGGCTCAGAGTGCGAGGAGATGCCCCACAGCCAAATCCTGCTGGTGATGGAACTGTTAGATACCATCCGTGAGCAGTGGGGGATGGTCTATCCCTGTGAGTAGGCGGGATCTGTGAATATCAGGCAAGAAGGAGTTTTCTATGAGAAAGGTAAATCAGGTTTCGGAAATATTTAACGTTTTTTCGCCGGCGCCCCTGAAAGAGAGCCAGATGGCAGAGTTTTACTGTGGGGATACCATGCAGTACCGTACCAGCGATCCATACATTTCTCCGATAGAGGATATCTTTGACATCTGCCGGCTGCCGGAAGGAAGCAATGCCTGTCTGCTGTTAGGGCACAGGGGCTGCGGCAAGAGCACAGAACTGAACAGGATGGCAGAGCGGCTGCAGGGGAAGGGCTATCCGGTGAAGATTATCCACTGCAGCAGGGATTTGGATTTGCAGAACATTGTTCATTCTGATTTGTTCATCCTGATGGGCGAGGCTCTGCTGCAGATTGCCGACGAGATGGGCTGTGTGCTGGAAAAGCGGCTGCTTGAGGAGATTGAGGATTTCTGGACGGAAAGGACAGAGACCGTGACGTCTCAGGAAGTGGAGGAAAGTTCCCTGGAAGGGGAGGCTTCCGCGGGCGTGAAATGGTCTTTGGCAAGCGTTTTAAGTATCTTTGCAAAAATAAAGACGGACTTGAAATATAACGAGGAGACCCGGCAGGAGTACCGCAGAAAAATCAGAATCCGTTCCAGCGAGTGGATTCGGATATTGGGAACTGTGGCGGACAAAATCACGGACAAGACAGAGGGGAAGCGTCCGATTGTCGTCTTTGAGGATTTAGACAGGCTGAACCCGGAGGACGCCTGGAAAGTATTTTATAATTATGCGGCAGTCCTTTCCGGCATGACGTTTCCGGTCATTTATACGTTTCCGATTGCGCTCTCCTATGATACGAGGTTTTCGGCGATGGAGAGTTACTTTATCACCAAGACGCTGCCGATGATTAAGATTGAGAAAATAGATGGGCAGCGGTTTGACAAGGGGATAGACGTCATCCGTGAAATTGTGGAGAAACGTGCGGATTTGGCGTTGTTTGAAGCAGGCGTCCTGGATAAGCTGATCCAGTACACCGGAGGTTCTCTGCGGGATCTGTTCCGCGTCATCAATGCGGCTGCCAAGAGGGCAGAGCGCAGGGACAGTGCGAGCATTGATATGGAGGATGCGGATTACGCCTTGGAGGAGGAGAAGACCTCTCTCACCAGGCGCATTGAGCAGAAGGATTATCCGTTCTTATTGAATATCATTCAGGGGAATAGGGAGCA
Organism: uncultured Lachnospiraceae bacterium; assembly: GCA_947565885.1. Classification (GTDB taxonomy): domain Bacteria; phylum Bacillota; class Clostridia; order Lachnospirales; family Lachnospiraceae; genus Petralouisia. The sequence continues at coordinate 1,280 of CANOHX010000303.1, read as the reverse complement.
GATAGAGGATAAAGAACAACTGCTGAACATGCTGCAGGCAACGGTCGTGCTGGAATACAATGGCAAGCGGTGGCATAATGTCCATCCGTTGGTAGTAGAATTCTTGAGAGGACAGGGGCTGATGGGAGATGATGGACAGTAATCAGGAAGGTTACCGGACCTTGGGCTGGATTATCAATAAATCCGAGCAAGGTCTTTTCTTAGTGATAGCGGAAGAAGAGATACAGCGGGAGATTGTGGAGATTTACAGGCAGGGGACAGTGGAAATCTATGATTACAGACGCCATCCCGGCGCTTATGCAGTTCGGCAGCTGCAGGAATGGGTTGCCAGGTTTCCAGAGACGAAGGTGTTCCTGGTGGTAAATTTCCATCTTGCGCTGCAGGATGGGGAGAGTATCAAACGTCTGAATTTCAGCCGGGATATGCTGGAAGCCTTGGGCAGGAACCTTATCTTCCTGGTCACGCCCTATGCGGATAACCAGTTGGCGCGGGGGGCGTATGATTTCTACTCCTTTTTCAAGCTGCGGATTACATTTCACGGCTATCAGCAGGAGACAGAGCAGCAATTGCCTGTGACAGAAGATAGCCCTACAGAAGAAAGCGGGTGGGGCGCAGAAGACGCAAGACAGAAGATGGCAGAAGCATATGCGCTGATAGAACAGGCGAAGGATGAACGTGCAAAAGCGCAGTATGAGAAGAGTGAGGAACTCTTACTGCAGGCACGTGAAATCAAACTGAAATTGCTGGGAGAGGAACATCTGGAGCTGGCACAGATTGACCATGACTTGGCAAGGGTGTATAAAAAACAGGGGAAGTATCAGCGAGCAGAGGAACTGTATAAAAATAATTTGCGGATAATTGAGAAAGTGCAGGGAGGGGAGCATCCCAACATAGCTACAAGTTATAATAATTTGGCAGGAGTATATGAGGAGCAAGGGAGATACCAGGAAGCGGAAGAACTGTATGAAAAGAGTATCCAGATAAGTGAAAGGCTACAAGGGAGAGAACATCCCGAAACGGCCACAAGTTATAATAATTTGGCGCTATTATATAAGGAACAAGGAAAATACCAGGAAGCGGAGCGACTGTATAAGAAGAGTCTGCGGATAAATGAAAAAACGCTTGGGGAAGAGCATTCAATTACAGTTGCAATTTATGATAATCTGGCAGGTTTATATAAGGAGCAGGGAAAGTATCAGGAAGCGGAAAGGTTATATGAAAAGAGTTTGCAGATAAGAGAAAGGTTGTATGGAAATGCCCATCCAGAAACGGCTCTGGGT
>CANOHX010000302.1 GCA_947565885.1 uncultured Lachnospiraceae bacterium | reverse complement strand
GACATTTCCATTCCATTCCGCATGGGCATAACGCTCCAAAACTTCTTCCCTGCCTATATATTGCCCATTACTTTTTTAGTACAATATACATTTTGTATTATCTAATTCTTTCTCTATATCATAATTGTCAAAAATAATCGTTCACTTTCTAACTGATATCTTTTTAGAAATCTTTGACGAATTTCTTTATACCTTTTCATTTGCAGTACAAGACCATCAGGCAAATATCACACTCTTTTAAAAGTAAATATCTACAGCAGCCCTGCTTTTAAGGTTACCCGCCTTCACATAATATTCTATACTCCGTAATAAGGTATCCTTATCCATTACATTCAAGAAACAAATATAGGTAACATCCATTTCTCTAAGTTCTAAAGAGAAAAATTCGTAAAAAGCATATATTTTGCTCCTATATGTATTTGCAGTTGCTTCTCCATTTTTTTCTTCTGCATATCCAAAAATTCTTTTATTTCATCAGAGAACTCCATATTTTTCTGCTTTCAAGTTCTTTATGCACTTATTTTTTAGCTTTATCATAATATGAAAATGCTTATTTTGCAATTCAGGATTTTTCTTTTCGGCTTTCGCCACATAAATCTAAAAACTCCATACAATTCTTGCTGCCAGCAGCAGAAATGCATGAAAACTTTGATTCCTCACTCTAATGGGCAGCATCGGTTAATCGCTTCGCGATTCCCCAATTTCCGGCTTTCGTCTCTTTGGCTACGCCGTGCCATCCAGCAGACAAAGTTTGCTGGATGAGGGCTCTCGCCCTATAAGAATAAAAACACAGGCAATTTTAGAAGCAAGCTTCCAAATTGCCTGTGTTTCCATTCTTGCACGGCTCAATGCTCGAGCATATTTTCAATAAAAATCCCATATCCTTTGGTGGCATCTTGTACAAAGACATGCGTGACAGCACCGATGACTGCTCCATTCTGGATAATCGGGCTGCCGCTCATACCCTGAATGACACCACCGGTAAGATTTAACAATTCAGGGTCTGTGACCTGGAACAGAATTCCTTTGTTCTCGCTGTTGTAATCCAAATCGAGGATACGGATGCTATACTCCTTCTGTTCTCCGGATACCGAAGAGATAATGGTAGCTTCTCCTTTTTCTATATTCTGCTTTAATGCAATAGGGAAATAGGAATCCTCTGTATTTTCCTCAGGCGTCCGCTCTAGTTTACCATAAATGCCTACATTGCTGTTCTCTTCTACCGTTCCCAGTTTATACTGGTCAAGATAGGTAATGACACCGGAAATCTCTCCTGGATTCCCTTTCTCTCCTTTGGTAATCCCAGCAATTTCAGCTTCATAGAGGATGCCCTCATTCAGGCTTACTTTTAATCCGGTATCCATATCGCTGACCGGATGCCCAAGCGCGCCATAATTTCCCTGGGAATCATAAAATGTCAGTGTTCCTACGCCTGCCAGGTCATCCCTGACCCAGATTCCCAATTTATACTCATTCTCCTCCGTTTCAACAGGCTCAACTTTGAGATGAATATATTCCTCTTCTCGCAAAACACCCAGTATCACAGGTTCGCCCTGGCACTGGTTGATTTTTTCAATCAAATCTTCTTTATTTTCCACTATCTGGTCATTGATGGTCTTTACATAGTCACCGCTTTTCACGAGGTTCGCTGCCGGTTCATGGCTCATGCCGTCATTTCCGACAATCGTTCCCGTGCCGACAATCATTACGCCATCTGTTTCCACATAGATGCCAACCGGAACGCCGCAGGGCACAACCTGCTCTTTTTCTATGACTTCCACAGACACATCTTTCAGATGGAACAAACCCAAAAGCTTACAGGACATATAATACTTTCCCTGCTCCTGGAATTTCAGGGAAAAGCTTTGATTCAGATCCAGTGTTATCTTCTCTTTCTCTACCACAGGGGACTGGTTGCCAAAAACTTCCATTCCCTCCTGCTGTAATTCTCCGGTAACAGGCACATGGAAATCAAAAATCTCTGCCTCGCCCTTTTCAATATGAATCGTGTCTGGCAAGGCTTCTACAAACACAGTATAAGTAAAAAATATGCCAAAGCAGAAGCCTGCAATCAAACTGGCGCGGGCAATCCATCTCTGATACCGCATCTTTTTTCTCGTCTGTTCTTTCAACTTCTCACACACCCTCTCAAAAAATTTCAAGCAAACTTGAAATCTTCTTTAGTATGTGGAATTCTTCTGTTTTCACTCTGGGATATTTTTGTAATCAGAAAATTTATGTAATAAAGCTATTTAAGACTTTGCAGCATCCGGACTCTTAGCCGCATTTGCAAGCTCTTTCATCTCTTTCGCACTCTCAAGCACTGTTTCCGTAATTTTTACGCCGCCCAACATCCTAGCAAGCTCTGTAACACTTTCTTCTTCCTCCAAAAGTACAATATTGGAAAAAGTCCCATTTTTTACCACATTTTTGCTGATAAGGAAATGATAATCTGCCATGGCTGCAATTTGAGGAAGATGCGTGATACAGATAATCTGGTGGTTCCTGCCGATGACGTTCATCTTCTCTGCCACCATCTGTGCGGTCCTGCCGCTGATTCCTGCATCAATTTCATCAAAAATCAGGGTTTCAATCTGGTCGCTCTCTGCGAGTATTGTCTTTATTGCCAGCATAATTCGGCT
>CANOHX010000301.1 GCA_947565885.1 uncultured Lachnospiraceae bacterium | reverse complement strand
GGTTCAGGCGGAGAATATGCGCAAGATGTTCCTTGCCATGGCAAAGGATATCCGCGTTATTTTGATAAAGCTTGCCGACCGTCTCCATAATATGCGTACCCTCAAGTATATGAGGCCGGAGAAGCAGAAAGAAAAGGCGCGTGAAACGATGGATATTTATGCGCCGATTGCGCAGCGCCTGGGTATTTCTAAGATTAAGATAGAATTGGATGACCTTTCCCTGAAATATTTAGAGCCGGAAGCTTATTATGATCTGGTGGAGAAGATAGCCCTCCGCAAAAGCACCCGGGAAGAATATGTGGAACAGTTGGTGGGAGAGGTCAGGCATCATATTTCCCAGGCTGGGATTAAGGCAGCCATTGACGGTCGTGCCAAGCATTTCTTCAGTATCTACAAGAAAATGGTGAACCAGGATAAGACCCTGGACCAGATTTTTGATTTATTTGCAATTCGTATTATTGTTAAGTCTGTAAAGGACTGTTATGCAGCTCTTGGCGTGATTCATGAACTGTATAAGCCAATTCCGGGAAGGTTCAAGGATTATATCGCCATGCCCAAGCCCAATATGTATCAGTCTTTGCACACTACGGTTATAGGACCGAGCGGGCAGCCTTTTGAAATACAGATCCGGACGTTTGAGATGCACCGCACAGCGGAATATGGCATTGCTGCCCATTGGAAATATAAGGAAGCTGCCAATGGCAACAAGAGCGAAGAGAAAATGCAGGAAGAGGAGAAATTAAGCTGGCTCAGGCAGATACTGGAATGGCAGAAAGACATGTCTGACAACCGTGAGTTCATGAGCCTTTTAAAGAGCGATTTAGATTTGTTTTCCGACACAGTATTTTGTTTTACGCCCTCAGGCGATGTCAAGAATCTGCCTAAGGGTTCTACGTCTATAGATTTTGCGTACAGCATCCACTCTGCTGTGGGCAACAAGATGATTGGCGCCAAGGTAAACGGTAAGCTGGTCAATATTGACTATGTCATTCAGAATGGCGACCGAATCGAAGTCTTAACCTCCCAGAATTCCAGGGGACCCAGCCGTGATTGGCTGAATATCGTCAAAAGCACCCAAGCTAAGAATAAAATAAATCAGTGGTTCCGCAGTGAATTCAAGGAAGAAAATATTTCCAAAGGGAAAGAGCTGCTGGCACAGTATTGTAAATCAAAGGGAATTAACTGGTCAGATGTGAACCAGCTTTCTTATCAGAGCCGTATTATGCGCAAATATGGCTTTCGCGACTGGGAATCCGTGCTGGCTGCTATAGGGCACGGCGGTCTCAAAGAGGGTCAGATAATTAATAAGATGTTGGAATATTACAAGGAAGACCATTCGCTTGCACTTACGGACTCTGATGTGCTTAAAATTATTGAGAGCGGTACGGCTTCCGGCGACAATAAGGAAAAGCATGGCAAGGGACATTCTAAGAGCGGGATTGTCGTGAAAGGCATTGACGATATGGCAGTCCGTTTCTCGCGTTGCTGTGCGCCAGTACCTGGTGATGAGATAGTTGGGTTTGTTACCAGGGGAAGGGGGATTTCCATTCACCGTACCGATTGCATCAATGTCGTAAATCTCTCAGAATTAGACAGGGAGCGGCTTCTGGATGCGGAGTGGCAGACCGGGGAAAGCAGCGAGAGATGTTATATGGCAGAGATTAAGCTCTATGGCAACAACCGCACCGGCCTTTTGGTGGATATCACAAAAGTCCTTTCCGAGCGTCAGATTGATATTGACTCTGTACATTCTTCCACCAGTAGGCAGGGAGTAGCGACCATCACGCTGGCTTTCCGCACAAGAGGAAGAGATGAGCTGAACAGCCTGGTAGATAAACTCAGGCAGGTGGATAGCATAATAGATATTGAGAGAACCAGGGGATAATGGATTATCTTGCTATAATTCCGGGCTTATATTTCTGAGATAAGGATGGTACAGCAAAGGACAGAAAATATATTAAGTAACCGTTAGTGATTTTTCTGTCATTGATAATACCTGGAAAGTCTGTAAAGTCAGATACCCCGCAGCAAGCTATGGGGCAAAAGCTAGCTGCGGGGTATCTGACTTTCGAGGCATTCATCAAATATCCATGCGTACCTTCAGGGCGCTTAGCATGGATATTTTCCTAAATTGCTCGCGTGGATAAACAAAAAATCGGGGTAACAGGATTCGAACCTGCGACCTCACGGCCCCCAGCCGTGCGCTCTAGCCAAGCTGAGCCATACCCCGAAACAACTGCTATTCTATCACAGGGGGAAAAAGATGTCAACTGTAAAATATTGAAAAACAGAAATTATTTGACTTTATTGAAAATACATTTATAATGATAAGGAAAGCAGATTAGAAAGGCAATTACATATGGAGAAGACAAAGAAGACGGGGAACGGATGGCTGGGGGTATGGATTGCAGCCGGGATTATTCTGATACTTCTTCTGATATACTTAGGAACTGCGCTCTATTACAGCACGCATTTTCTGCCAGGGACTCTTATAAATGGAGTGTCCGTAGATGGGGATGATGTGAAGGACGTGGAATGGAAGATTATACAGGAAGTTGAGAAATATAAAATTAAGATAAAGGCACGTGAAGGCAGAGAAGAAGTTCTTGCAGGGGTAGACATAGGCGTGATGCCGATATTTGACGGCAGCCTGGAGGAAGAATTGCAGAAACA
>CANOHX010000300.1 GCA_947565885.1 uncultured Lachnospiraceae bacterium | reverse complement strand
GAATGCGATTTACTGATTATTGACGACTTGGGCACGGAACTTACTAACGCATTCACAGTCTCCCAGTTATTCCTCTGTCTGAATGAGCGAATCCTTCGGCAGAAATCCACCATTATTTCTACCAATTTAGGCCTGGGACAATTGGCAGAAACTTATTCAGAACGTACGTTTTCCCGGATTTCCAGCAGTTACACCATTATCAAGCTGTTCGGGAACGACATCCGTATTCAGAAAAAATTAAACGGACAGCCTTGCCAAGTGACGTGAGTAATGTTATATTTTCCATAGGAATCATTGCCAACAATACATGGCAAACACAGTTTAACTGACATAGGATATACTTTACCAACATAATCATACTTATACTTAAAATGGAGGACATCGTATGCAGCGCAACGAACAAAATTATGAAACTATCCCTGCCGGCTCACTGGGCGTAATCCCTCTGGAAAGCTGTAGGAAACTTGGGAAAAAGGTGGACAAGTATCTGGTACGGTTTCGCAGCGAGCGGGAACATGAGCACCAGGACGACATCGTTTTCAAGGGCTATCACAAGAACACCTACCTGGTAGACTGCTCTACCCCACGTTTCGGCACTGGAGAGGCGAAAGGCATTATCACGGAATCGGTACGCGGATTTGACCTGTACCTGATGGTGGACATCAGCAATTACAGCCTCAAATATACCGTCTGCGGCCATGAGAACCATATGTCCCCGGATGACCACTTTCAGGATTTGAAACGTGTGATAGCTGCTACGGGCGGAAAAGCACGGCGCATTACCGTCATCATGCCTTTCCTCTACGAGGGACGCCAGCATAAGCGTACCGCCAGGGAATCGCTGGACTGCGCGATTGCCCTTCAGGAACTGATAAACATGGGCGTGGATAACATCATTACGTTCGATGCACACGACCCGCGTGTACAGAATGCAATCCCCCTGCATGGCTTTGAGACCGTCCAGCCCGCCTACCAGTTCATTAAAGCCATCCTCCGGGAGGTAGATGACCTGCAGATCGACAGCGACCATATGATGGTCGTCAGCCCGGACGAAGGCGGCACCAACCGCGCCGTATACCTTGCCAACGTACTTGGGCTGGATATGGGCATGTTCTACAAACGGAGAGACTACAGCAAGATTGTCGATGGGCGCAACCCTATCGTGGCACACGAATTCCTTGGTTCCTCCGTAGAGAATAAAGACATTTTCATAATTGACGATATGATTTCCTCCGGCGACAGCATGATTGACGTTGCTACCGAGTTAAAAAAACGCAAGGCAAACCGTATCTTTGTCATATCGACTTTTGGGCTGTTCACCAACGGTCTGGAAAAATTTGACCGCGCAGTGGAGGACGGCATCATTTACAAGGTGGTAACCACCAACCTCACTTACCAGACGCCCGAACTGCTTGCCAAGCCATACTATATCAATTGTGACATGAGCAAATACATTGCCTATATTATCGATACCTTGAACCATGATATCTCCATCAGCGACCTTTTAGACCCCTATGAGAGGATTGAGCCGCTGGTCAAGAAATATAAATCAAAAAAGAAGAAGTAATCTTCCCATTTTTCCATGCATATGCAAAGATACCCGGACATATCAATATGCCCGGGTTGTCTTTTATCTGCTTCCTCGGCTGTGACAGAAAAGCCAAGCCATCCATCAGCCAACGATTTTATAATACGTCTTCGCCGTAATGCTATAGACGATTGCATAAATCACCGCGAATACCGCTACCGTGGCAGCCGTGCAGATGGCAAACAGTTTCACATTTGCCATGCCGAACAGAAGCAGCAGACGGTTCATCATGGGAAATGCCGCCGCAAGGTGAATACATGCCATAAAAAGCGGCAGGAAAAATACCTTGATAATCTGGCTGCGGATAGACGCGCGTACCTCTTTCTTGTTCATACCTACTTTCTGCATAATCTCAAACCTTGCCTTATCCTCATATCCCTCGGAAACCTGCTTGTAATAGATTATCATGGTCGTAGCCATCAGGAATACAAATCCCAGAAAAATTCCCAGGAACAGAAAGCCGCCAAAAATCACCATATCATCATTGCTTCTCTCACTCCTGCTCTCGACCCTGACGCTCCCTTGCTGTGAGTCAGGATTTCTCTCTGCTATCAGCTGGGCAATCCGCTGCTTACAGGCAATTTCCTGCTCCTCCTCACCTCCGACATCCATAGCTACCACTGTTTCAATATCGCTTGCGCGCTCCCCATAAACGGAGTTCTGGAACTCATTGATTTTCTGCATGACAGTTTCATCCCTGACCACAATAAAATACATATCATAGACAATCTCCATCTGCATATCGTCCAAATGCATTTCCGGCAGATACTCTTTGATGTAAAAAGTCTGCTCCCCCAGCCGATACTGGCTGTCTCCATGTTCCCCATGCGCGGTATAGACAAGAACCTCGTCCTCTGCAAGTTCCGGCACCTGGTCTGTAAACTGCTGGTATTCCTCCAAAGTAAGCCATTCCATCATGATAAGCTCCCCCTCCGGGGTTGGGGCTGCAGCTCCCTCCTGCCAGGCTTCGACATGAATATCCTCACCATCCTTGTGTCCCGCAAAAGAAAGGCTGGTGCAATTAGATATCTCCTCGACCGCAACGCCTGTATCCTTTGCCCCCTGCATGGCACATTCCTGCATCATGTTCCTTCCCTC
>CANOHX010000299.1 GCA_947565885.1 uncultured Lachnospiraceae bacterium | reverse complement strand
CATGTGTTTGCATGGCAGAGTGGGGACGTTGGGGAGAAGACAGCAGATTTTTTCTATCCTGTCAGCATTATTGAGAAAGAAGAGATTTTGAAAAGATGTGAGGAAATCCATCCGGATGGAATTATTTCAATCGCTTCAGATTTAGCCTCCATTACGGTGAATTATGTAGCAGAGAAGATGAATCTTGTTGGAAATGGTATTGAAAGTTCCAGAATATCTACCAATAAGTACCTTATGAGGAAAGCATTTGAGAAGAACGGCGATCCCTCTCCGCGGAATTATCGCTCTGATGAACTTACTGCTGAATGTATCGCTGGTTTGCAGTTCCCATTAATTGTTAAGCCGGTTGACCGTTCGGGCAGCCGTGGGATAACAAAGATTGAAACTGCGGCTGAATTGGCTGAAGCCATAAAAATTGCAGAGGAATTGTCCTTTGATGGTAAAGCAATGATAGAGGAATTTGTGGAAGGGCAGGAATATAGTGTGGAGTATATTTCTTATAAGGGAATCCACACTTTTTTGGCGTTGACACAAAAATATACAACGGGCGCTCCTCACTTTATTGAGACGGCACATGTTGAGCCAGCGCAGATAGAAGAGGGGATGTTGGATAGGATACAGCAAATTGTCGAACACGCATTAGATACCCTATTGATTCAAAATGGTGCTTCTCATTCTGAGATTAAAGTCCAGCCGGATGGCTCGATAAAAATAATTGAAATAGGCGGACGGATGGGAGGAGACTGTATTGGTTCTGACCTAGTGCAGATTTCAACGGGATATGACTTTGTCAATATGGTTATAGATGTTGCATGTGGGATGGAACCCTCTCTTAAGAAAGTATGTATTCCCCAGCGGGCTGAGGTGCGGTTTATTTTTGGGGAAGAAGATTTGGAGCAGATGGAAAAAATAAAAGCAGAAAAACCGGAATGTATTTACAGGATTAGTGAAATTGAGCCAATGGAAAACAGGCATCAGGTGACTGATAGTTCTACCAGATATGGTTACTATATTTTAAGAGGTGAATGATATGAGCAGTTTTTCAGGAAAGACTTTTATGATAGCCGGAGCTTCCAGCGGGATAGGGAGAAATGCGGCGGAATTTTTGACGCGGTCGCTGGGTGCGAATGTAGTGTTAGTGGCAAGAAGAACAAGTATTATCACAGACTTGGCGAAAACTTTTCCGGGCGATAATTATGCCATCACCTATGATTTTCTGGATTTGGAACATATAGGGGATATTTTTACAGAGTGTGAGCAGCAGAAAATATACCTGGACGGAATTGTATATTCAGCAGGGATAGCGCCATTGTATGCGCTCAAGGATAATGATACAGAACGAACGATGGATACTATGAAGATTAATGCTTTGGCGTTTGCTGAAATAGCGAAAGGAGTATTGAATTCTTCATGTATGCATGAACAGGCATCTATTGTTGCTATTTCTTCTATTGTAAGCATTGCGGTTACTAACAGGCAATCTGCATATGCTGCCAGTAAGGCGATGTTAAATATGTATGTAAAGTATTTTGCAAAAGAGGCATTGGGAAAATATCGTGTAAACGCAATTTTGCCGGGAGCAGTTGAGACAGAAATGTATCAGGAACTTAGAAAACAGAGCACTGATTTTGAGAATAAAATGAAGAGAAATTATCCGTTGGGAGTAATTCCAGCGGAAAAAATAAGTAAATTGATTGCATATCTGCTATCGGAAGATTCATCTTATATTACAGGAAGCTTTTTTCAGATGGATAGCGGCTTTTTATTAAACTAAGTATAGTTTAAAAAATAGATTTTTATTTTAAATAGTATATTTTTGAAAGGTTTATTTCATGAACGTAGCAGAGTATATAGTTAAAATTCTAAAATCAAATGGAATTGATACTGTTTTTGGCTATCAGGGTGGAAATGTTACCTACCTGATAGATGCCATTTCAAGAGAAGAAAACATGAGGTATGTGCAGACATACCATGAACAGGGAGCGGCTTTTGCAGCTAATGCGTATGCGCAGGTATCGCATAAGTTTGGAGTAGCTTTATCCTCCAGCGGTCCTGGAGCAATTAATATGATAAATGGAATTGCGAATGCATATTATGATTCGATTCCCTGTCTGTTCATTACGGGAAATATCAATACGGCGGCTATGAGAGAGACAGACCAGATTCGGCAGAATGGGTTTCAGGAAGCAGATATTGTAGGGATGGTAAAAGGGATTACGAAATATGCCGAAACAGTCTACCAGCCGGAAAGGCTTCCGCAAATCATGGAACAGGCATTATACTTCATGCGGGAAGGAAGACCCGGACCGGTGCTGCTTGATATCCCGCATAATATACAGCGGACGGAATTAAAGGAACCAATTGAATGGGAAAGAATGATAGAGAAAGAACTGCCCATAATGGAAGAGGCGGAATGTGAAACAATATGTGAGAAATTAAAGAAAGCAAGACGACCAGTGCTGTTATTGGGGAGCGGAAGCCGTGGAGAGACGGAGAAAAAGCTGATAGAGAAATTTTTAAGCCGTTTCCCAATGCCAGTAGTAGTCTCACTTTGTGGAAAAGATGCCATACCCAATCATCATCCTTGCTACAGGGGAATGATTGGTTCCTATGCCCTTTCTTATGCCAACCGTATTTTGAATGAAGCAGATTTTGTGCTGGCGCTTGGAACGCGGATGGATGAGCGGCAGAGGACAGTGGCAGCTAATGAGTTTTTAAAA
>CANOHX010000298.1 GCA_947565885.1 uncultured Lachnospiraceae bacterium | reverse complement strand
CCGAATGGATTCACTTATGAAAACACTGGAATTTGTTTCCCGGTGGTGAACAATACATAGCAAAACCGTATGCTTCCTGTACGCCAATAGATGGAAATAGTAATATCCGCTGGGAAGAGGGGCAGACATTGCCTTTCAAGTTTAAGCTGCTTTGTTCCCTATGGTACTCACACTATTCACGTGATTGACTTTTCCAAGCACAGCATTTATACGAATGAAAGTAATACCCATGTGCCGATTTGGAACCATAGGATTAGGTTAGATGCCTTATCAGATGGAACGACAAGATACAGTGATGAAGTAGAGATTGGTGCTGGGTGGAAAACAATATTTGTATGGTTATGGGCAAAGTGTTTTTACGCCCACAGACAAAAAAGGTGGCTGAACTTTCTTTCAAATCATCGGGGAAGGAAGAATTGCCAGAACCGGCATTTGCCGGGACGGGCAATTCCTAAATAAGGAGTTTTTTACAGCCCCTTTCTCAAATGTTTTGTCTTACGAAGCAGAAAATGAATTGGCTGTCGGCAAGCATGAGATTCAGGTAAGAGCTACAGATTCTTCCGGAAATACATCTGGGTACGCCAAGAAAACATTTGCAGTAGCGGGCATGCCGCAGATTTCCGGCGTAGCAGTCCCGGAACAGTATCAGGATGGCGTTGATATAAAAGTGATTGTGGATGGGTATGCGATTCATTGTGTAGAAGCAAATGTGACAGCAGTAAAAACAGATAAGACGGAAGTCGATGAAGTGTATGTGATGAATCAGGTTCCGGGAAAAAGGGAAAAAATATTTTGTGCAGGTCCGGGCTTATCAGAAAGTAAATGGGACGACATATTACGGCAATTGGAGCAAGAAGAAAAAGTAAAAATAAAATAATAGTTACAATAATAGTATTAACGAGTGCAAGGACTATTGACCGTTCAATGAGCCTTGCGCTTTTTGCTGCGAGGTATTTGATTTTGTCAGGATTCTATAACGCAGCTGTCGTTTACAAGTGAATAATGACAAAGGGAAACCTTTTGGTGTTATGAATTATAAAAAGGGGAAACTCAAAGTCCAAAATGTTGACAGTGCCATGGTAATTGAGTATCATGTAAATAAAAATAGGTTATATATGAATTTATTAACGTGGGGAGGCATGAGAGAGGGACGTGGAAATTATGGATAGTGGTAAGAAGAAATATCGCCTCGCGGGAATCGTCCTGGGGGGTTGTATCCTGCTGGCTGTTGCGGCAATTGCAGCCATCCGGTTTCTTCCGGCGTTTCGCGCGGCATGGACTTTGCGGCAGATGATGAGGGAGAAAAACATAGATTTTGAAATAAATGTATCTTGGGAGCAGAAGCAGCTCTCAGAGCAGCAGGAGAAGTTCTTACAGGCGGTTACTTGGATTTTGCAGGCAGATGAGGAAAACTGTATGAACTGGAAAATCAAAGGACACATCAGAGGGACGCAGATATATGCGCAGCTTTTCTGTGAAGGCTTAGATGGCATGGTAACCGACATGTATGCCAATGAGAACAGTACGGTTGTGAATGCCAGAAAAATGTATGAGGCATTGCAGCATAATTTTACAAATGCGCATCCGTTCATGGGCAGTCTGCTGCCAGATTGGCAGTACCATGATTATATTGCTTTAGAGCAGATTGAGGAAATCTTTCAAGCTGACATCCGAAGCATGTTTCGGCAGGACTTGCCGAAAGAGCTGTCAGAGAAAGGTATGATGGCGAGCCTGAAGATGCTGCAGGAGATGGACTACAAAGAGGACGAGAATGGCAGACGGCAGTTTATGGTAAACTGGAACAGCCATCAGACAGTATTTCAGGCGGTACTTTGTCCTGGTGAATCTCAGGAAATACATTTTCCGGATTCCGTGATGGATGAGGATGAGACGGAGCAGTTAGGGAATTTATGGGGGATAATCAAGGAATTGCAGGGGAAATTTGGAAAGGAGCGGTAAGCTTGAACAGAAGAGAAACGCCGATTATTGTCAGGAATAACTATATGCTGTGGATTGCCCTTGTATTCCTGTGTGCTTATGGGGCGATGATGGTGTTTTCTGCCACATCATACCAATGCGCGATATCGGAGAAGTATGATTATGACTCTTTTTATTTGGTGAAACGGCAGGTCATGTTCATGGCGGCAGGGCTTGCTGGCATTTTGGTGCTGCAGTTTATGGATTACCGTATCTTAAAACATTTTGCAGTGCTTCTTTATCTCAGCGGTATTCTTTCTATTTTTTTACTGAAGACGCCTCTCGGCGTATCGGCGAATGGGGCGACGCGCTGGGTGAACCTGCCGGGAATCGGACAGTTCCAGGTAAGCGAGTGGGTCAAGATATGCGTGATTGTCTTTCTGGCATATCTGATTGACCGTAATAGGCAGCATTTAGGTTCTGTGAAGATGACATTTTATCTGTGGATTGCCGGGGGGATTCCTACGGCTCTTTTGTTTGAACTTAGCAATGATTTGAGCAGTTCCGCAGTAGTGTTAGGAATTTGTTTTATCATGAGCTTTATCAGTACCAAGACAGAGAAGCTGCACATAGCGGTATTTCTGGCAGCTATCCTAGTGATTGCTATGTATGTATGGAGCATTTGGAACAATATGCCGACGGCAGAGGAACTGCAGGATATGTCGTTTCGTGTGGGCAGGGTTGCGGCTTGGCTGGACCCCGAACGTTATGCAGCTAACCAGGGACACCAGACTTTGCAGGGATTGTATGCGATTG
>CANOHX010000297.1 GCA_947565885.1 uncultured Lachnospiraceae bacterium | reverse complement strand
TGCACTTCTGATTACAACTTAGGCTGAGAGATGATATAGTCTGAGATAACAATTATAAGGAGTGAAATTATGGCAGAAAAGAATATAGGTAAGATCACTCAGATTATCGGTGCCGTTTTGGATATTAAATTTTCCGAGGGCAACCTGCCGGAGATTAACGAAGCCATCAACATTCCGCTTAATGACAGCGGAAAGAAGCTGGTGGTGGAAGTTTCCCAGCATCTGGGTGATGATACGGTAAGATGTATTGCCATGGGTCCTACGGACGGTCTGGTCCGGGGCATGGATGCGCTGGCAACCGGAGCTTCCATCAGTATTCCGGTTGGAGAGCAGACATTGGGACGTATGTTCAATGTGTTGGGTGAGCCGATTGATGAGAAACCGGCGCCCAAGAATGTAGAATTCATGCCAATTCATAGAAAAGCCCCGACTTTTGAGGAACAGGCAACCTCCACAGAGATGCTGGAGACCGGTATCAAAGTCGTTGACTTGCTTTGCCCCTACCAGAAAGGCGGTAAGATAGGTCTTTTCGGCGGCGCCGGCGTAGGTAAGACGGTGCTGATTCAGGAACTGATTCACAATATTGCGACAGAGCATTCCGGATATTCCGTATTTACTGGTGTTGGTGAGCGTACACGTGAAGGAAATGACCTTTACTATGAAATGAAGGAATCAGGCGTTATCGACAAGACCTGTATGGTGTTCGGTCAGATGAACGAGCCTCCTGGGGCACGTATGCGTGTTGGTCTGACAGGTCTTACAATGGCAGAGTATTTCCGAGACAAAGGCGGGAAAGATGTGCTTTTGTTCATTGATAATATTTTCCGTTTTACACAGGCAGGTTCTGAGGTGTCCGCGCTGCTCGGACGTATGCCGTCCGCAGTTGGTTACCAGCCTACGCTGCAGACTGAGATGGGTGCGCTTCAGGAGCGTATCACATCCACGAAGAGCGGTTCTATCACTTCTGTACAGGCAGTATATGTGCCGGCAGACGACTTGACAGACCCGGCTCCGGCAACTACATTTGCCCATCTGGATGCAACCACAACCTTGTCACGTTCCATTGCGGAGCTTGGTATTTATCCGGCAGTAGACCCCTTGGATTCTACCTCCCGTATTCTTGACCCGCGTGTCGTAGGTCAGGAACATTTTGAGGTAGCGCGCGGTGTGCAGGAGATTTTACAGAGATATAAAGAGTTACAGGATATTATTGCAATCCTTGGTATGGACGAGTTGTCTGAGGATGACAAACTGGTCGTAAACCGTGCAAGAAAGGTACAGAGATTCCTTTCTCAGCCGTTCTTCGTGGCAACCCAGTTTACCGGATTGGATGGTAAATATGTGCCGATAGCAGAGACGCTTCGCGGCTTTAAGGAGATTCTGGAAGGTAAGCATGATGATGTTCCCGAAGGCCATTTCCTGAATGCAGGGTCCATTGATGAAGTTCGCGCCCGCATGAAATAGGAGGAAGGCAAATGTGAAGCATAGGAGGAAGGCAAATGAGAAGCATTTCTGGAATGCCTTCCGACGAAATGGCAGGTGACGCTTTGCGTTACATGCCGCTACCACAAGTAGGAATGCCTTCCGACGAAATGGCAGGTGACGCTGTGCGTCGCGTGCCACTACCACTGAAGTAGGAGGAAAGCAAATGGCAGAGGAAAACAAGTATTTTCAATTGCAGGTTATTACGCCGGACCGTATTTTTTACGAGGGCGAGGCTTCCATGGTAGAGTTCAACTCGGTAGATGGGGAGCTTGGTGTCTATAAGCACCATATTCCCCTCACTACGGTATTGAAACCCGGAATCGTAACAATTACGGAATCTGGTGGTCAGAAGGAAGCAGCCATCCATGCGGGATTTGTACAGATTCTCGGCGAGAAGGTCACATTTCTGGCAGAAGTTGCAGAGTGGCCGGATGAGATTGACGTGGCGCGTGCGGAGGCGGCAAAAGCCCGGGCAGAAGAGCGTCTGCGCAACCATACGGCGGAGATTGATGTGGCACGTGCAGAGATTGCATTGCAGCGGGCTTTGGTTCGTATTGGAATAAAACAGTGATTAACCATAGGTAGCAGATATCATATGAAAGAGGGCATCGCGCAATCATCTGTTTTTGATGATTTGGCAATGCCCTCTTTTATTCTCTTATAGGAAAGAGCTTGTCATGCTAAAGCGTGAAGGTATCTTTCCTATAAGAGAAAACATTTATGCGCACTCGCACAAGAGGTAAATATTGCTTCGCAATTGCCCACTTTGTTCTTTAAATGGTAATCTTAACCTTTTTCCCCTGCCCTTTATTTTTAAAACATTTCTTATATGCCTGCAGTTTCTTTTTGGGAACTTTGATTTTTGCCGTAGCCTTAATTCCTTTCAAAGCATTTTTCCCTACTTTTTTCAAGTTGGAAGACTTTATCGTTATCAATCCCAGTTTCTTGCAGCCGTAAAAAGCTTTCGTACCGATGGAAGACACATTTTTTCCTATCTTGACGGTTGTAAGTTTCTTGCAGCGGGTAAATGCTTTTGCTTTTACCGCAGTCACTTTAAAACTCAATCCGCATAATTTAATGACATTGGGAACGCTTATCTTTTTGCAGGAAATCTTCATGGGTGAGACAAATTCTAATGTACCGCCAGTTATCTTTCCGCTTTTTTTCGTTACCTTTGTAATGCGGTATTGCCCGGAGCTTTTTCTGTCGGTAATATATTGCCCGACAACTAAATTTTCTGCCTTTATTTTTCCGCTGTCTATAT
>CANOHX010000296.1 GCA_947565885.1 uncultured Lachnospiraceae bacterium | reverse complement strand
CTATGCCAATGCTTTTTCAATATATCCGTCTAACTGTTCCACAAACGGCAGCAGGGCTTCTTCTATGACCTGCGCAAGCTTGCTGTCATCTTTCGACATATAGGCATCATTTATCTTGGAGACTATATCATTCAGTTCTTCTTTCGATACCTGTTCCTCTTTCTCGTTCAGCAGTTCCATGGTACCGTTCACTACCTGAAGTTCCCAATTAATGCCCTTAAAAATATAATCAAGGTATTCCTGGGTATCCTCCTTGCGCTCCCCTTTTAACTCTGGAACGACTTCTTTCAGCGCCTTACATGCCTTGGGATTATAATCCTTTAACACTTCCAAAGCCTCCGCCTGCTCTTTGCGATTATCTTCCATGATATCTTCGTCCTTTCTTGTAAAATACTCTGTTATATATATCGTAAAGAATTTTGCTTTTCCTTAGGTTGTTTTATAAATTCACTTATTTCTGCCACTCGCTTTTCAATAATGACATCATTCTGGAATCATGCCATCTGCCGCCGTAAAAATAATGTTCCCGCAGCAGGCCATCCTGCTCAAACCCCAGTTTATGATACAGTGCAAACTTTTTTTCATCAAAATCATAGATTTCTGTCCATATTTTATTTAACCCCAATTCCTCAAAACCGTAACGGAACAATAGCTGGCAGCTTTCTTCCGCAATCCCCCCATCATCTATATAAGCCCCATTCTTCCCTATGTAGAGTGATAAATCTGCATGCCTGTGAACCCAATTGATGTAACATAGCCCGCAGCAGCCCAATAATTCCTGCGTCTCATTATCCCGGATGGCAAACATTAAGGTTGAATTGTCATTGACAACTCTGGTTTCATACCATTTCCTCTGCATATCAGCGTTGATTTCCTGATATTCCCGGAAAAATTTGCGAAAATCAGGGCGATTGCGCCATTTTCTCAATTTCTCCAAATCGTTCACTTCTATGGTATCTAAGCAGATATTATTTCCTTTTATCATTCTTCGATATCCTCCCTTAACACCGGCATGCCTTCTTGGATGTTGCGTGCCAGCTTCCTGCCCACAATCAGTTCCTCTTCATAAGGATAGTAGCCTTTTTCCTCTATCGGACGCACAGGAAAAATGTCATCTGCACGTACCGTTTCACCTTTTTTCATTTCCCTCTGAAAATAAAAAGACCTTTGTTGGACAATCCTCGATTCCCTTTCATTTTCTTCTACACGTTTTACGCCATCTCCCAGCGCATAATACAAGTTCATGCTTTCTTCCACCATTTCACGCCAGGTAACCGGATTCATTGCAAATTTATGGTCCGGTCCTTCCCGATTATTATCATCTGTAAAATGTTTTTCAAAAACCCTTGCCCCTAACGCCAACGCTCCCAGCACGGTTGCATGTCCTGCTGTGTGGTCCGAGAGCCCCAGAATGGCATGTGGATACTTATGCTGGTATGCTTTCAGTACATTGAGATTAATATATCTGTAATTCTCCTTCGCCGCGGTATAATTTGTATTGCATTGCATAAGGACCAGTTGGGAATTGTACTCTAAAATAGTCTGCACGGCTTGTTCTACCTCTTTCATCTCAGAGGCTCCGGTGGCTAGGATAATGGGCTTGCCTTTCCTGGCAATATATTTCAGCATAGAAGTCCAGGTAATATCGCCAGAACCAATCTTGAATGCGTTAACATAGCGATCTGCCAAATCTACAGAACCATAATCATAAGGGCTGGTCATATATTCAATACCGACTTCCTCACACTTTTCCTTTAACTTTTCCGTCCAACTGTCAGATAAGGACGCCCCCTCATACACCTCATAGACAGACTTGTTCCAGCCTGCCTGATGGGTCTGTTTCGGCATATGGTCAAATGCATATTTGCTGACAATTTTACTCGCCTTGAAATTCTGGAACTTGGCTGCATCAGCTCCCGCTTCTTTTGCCAATTCTATCAGTTTAAACGCCCTCTCCAGGCTTCCGTCATGATTTGCCGCAATATCGGCAATAAAATAAGGTTCAGATTCCGGCGATACCGTTCTGTTTCCAATCTTTATCTCCATACATGCCACGCTCCTTCACTAAATGATAAAACCTCTCAATGCTTTCCTCCGGCGTACTGATCTTTACCTGCAATTCCTCGCTCAGCTTCTGATTGGACATCCCCATATGCTTTGCCCTTCTTGCCACAAAGGCGGCCGTATCGCTCGTCGTCCGTATGATTTTTCCACTGTCAATGTTAAAGATTTCTTTCAGCTTTACTCCAAATTCATATTTGCTGATACAGCCCGTGCCGCATGCATGATAAAGCCCATGCAATCCTTTTCTGCATGATTCATAGATAAGTTCTGCCAGTTCATCTGTCAATATCGGGGAAAAATCAATGTCCGTAAACATTTTCAACGTCTGCCCCTTTGCCAGAGAGGTATAAATCCATTCTCCAAAACTCTTCTTTTCCTGGATATTAATTCCATATATATTCGTACGCAAAACTAAATTTTCTGGATATTTCAAAACAGACAATTCCCCTTCCAGCTTTGTCCTGCCATATACATTGATGGGATTTGTCCTATCCCCTTCCAGATACAAATCTTTACTATCTCCGTCAAACACAGCATCCGTTGAGATATATACCAGCTTAATCCGATGCTCATGGCATAGTTCTGACAATTGGGCTGTCACGTCTGCGTTCAGCTTTTCTGCCATTTCCGGCTGCTGTTCACAGCCGTCAACATTCACCGCCGCCGCCGTATGGACCAAAACATCTGTTTTCCGCTTTAAGATATCTTTTTCCATTTCCTGCATATCAAAGAGCGATATTTTTG
>CANOHX010000295.1 GCA_947565885.1 uncultured Lachnospiraceae bacterium | reverse complement strand
CCCGCCGAAAATATCGCTCTCCGAAATCACCACGAACTTAATGTCTGGGTATTCAAAGCCCCTTTTCAGCTTACCGTAAGCAACCATCACCTCTCCAGGCTGTATAGTATGGGCATAATCCTCGCTGTAAAAGCAGTTCAGCCCCTCTTCCTGCAAATCTTTGGCAAGATTCCTTGCCCGTGTAGCGGAACCGGACAGAAGGATTACCTGATACTTCTTCTTCCGGTAGAGATTCAAATCTTTCACCAGCAGTTCAAAGCTGCGGTTATATGGATTGACCGTTCTTGTTGTAATATTAAATTTTCTTTTTATATCTATGCTATTCGCTGCCAAATCTAAGGTAGTCAGAGCCACGCATTTCTGGAGCTGCATTTTGGCAAGGATTTCTTCTCCAGCATACAGGGCCTCGGTCTGACCTGGCAGGATATATCCCTTTTGCAGGCGGTGCTGCATGCTTTCCGCAAATTCCTGCCCCAGGACACGACCTTTTTCCGCAATCCTTGCCGGCTCATCCAGGAACACCACCGTCTTATCCCTGTCAAAATAGTCAAGAAAAGAAACCGTTTCTTCAGCAAAATAAGCCAGACAGCTGTCAAGCCCGCTGCTCTGCCCGAGCTCTGCAGCCTCCTCCGCCAAAGCTTCCACCGTTGTTTTCAGACGGTGTGCCTCCTCCGTCTTCATCTCCTTTCGGAAAATCTCATATAGCCGCTCCTTCTCCTGCTCCATCTTGGCAAGCCCCCGGCTGATACGCTCCTCACTCAGCACAACCTCGCTCGCCGGATAGATAGATACCTGCTGCATATTTTCAATTGAACGCTGGCTCCCCACGTCAAAACTGCGTATGGAGTCAATCTCATCGCCCCAAAGTTCGATACGGTAAGGATTCTCTTCCGTCAGCGGGAAGATATCGAGGATACCGCCGCGGACAGCAAACTGACCGGCGCTCTCCACCTGGTAATTACGTTCATAGCCCATGCGCACCAGCTGTTCTTTCGTATGTTCCATATTAAGCGTATCCGCAAGCTTGTATTCCAGAATAAATTTGGCTATTTCTGAAAGCGGAAGCACCCGGTCCATCAGAGCATCGAACGTCGTGACCACCGTAACAAAATCTCGCTCAACCAACGACTTGATTGCCATTAACCGCTCTGCCGTCAGCAGGTTCCCCCGGATATCCGACTGGTAGAACAGCACATCCTTGGCTGGATAGTAGACGACATCCCGGTCAAAAAACCGGTACATATCGTAAATTTCCCGCGCTTTCTGTTCCTGGTAAGTGACGATAAGCCCACAGGCCGCTTCCTCCAAGAGACCATAGATGAAATGAGGCTTCTGGGCATCAATACACCCAGAAACCTGCAGCACACCTTTTTCTTTCGTTAATTTTTCTTTTAATTTATTGAATTCTTCCAATTTATTCAAGGGTTCAGTAAGACTATTCATTTTCCCTCCCATTATGGTGCCGCCAACATCCACGCAAATCCCTCCCATTATGACGCCGCCAACATCCACGCAAATCCTTCCTGTTTTTAACTAATTAAACTGATTCATCGCCTGATCGGTCCTGCCCTGCACCATCAGGCTGATTGCCTCACATGCATTGTCAAAAGCTTCCGTCAGCAGAATCCTTTCTTTCCTCGGAGGGCAGCGCAGCACATAATCCGCAAGGTCCCAGCCCTCCGGTTTCTCTCCCACGCCTATTTTAACCCTCTGGAATTCCTCCGTCTTCAGATGGCTGATGATGTTCTTGACCCCATTATGCCCGCCGGCGCTGCCCTTTTTGCGTATGCGCAGCCTGCCAGGCTCTAAGCTGACGTCGTCATAGACAACAATCAGTTCGGACTGAGGACTTAATTTATAGAAATTAATGACTGCTCCGATGCTCTCCCCGCTGAGGTTCATGAACGTCTGCGGCTTCACCAAAAGCGCTTTCTGCCCCTCGATAATTCCCATCCCGCACAAGGCCTGATGCTTTTTATCTTTGACACGGATACGATACCTGTCTGCCAGCATGTCAACCACATCAAAGCCGACATTGTGGCGCGTACCTTTATATTTGGACGTAGGGTTTCCCAGTCCCGCAATGATAAACATGGTTTATTTCTCCTTTTCCAGTATGTAATTAAGCCAGGAAATATATCAGCACCAATGCTCCCAATAAAATCCTGTACCAGCCAAACACCTTGAAGTCATGCTTTCTGATATACCCCATCAGAAAACGGATGACAACCACTGATACAAAGAATGCTACCGCCATTCCCACCAACAGGATGGCAAGTTCCTGTCCGGTAAATGAAAGACCGAATTTCAGGAGTTTCAGGAGGCTTGCACCGAACATCACCGGAATTGCCAGATAAAACGTAAATTCTGCCGCCACGGTACGCGAAACGCCAATCATCAGCGCTCCGATTATCGTTGCTCCGGAACGGGACGTTCCCGGAAATACTGCTGCCACAAGCTGAAACAGCCCGATGATAAAGGCAACCTGCCAGGTAAGTTCCTTTGTACTGCAGATAATTGGCTTGTTATGTTTATTCTTATTCTCCACAATTATAAAAATAATGCCCACTGCAATCAGCATCACTGCCACAACCCAGTAATTGTAAAGATTCTCATCCAGCCAGTCCCCAAATACCACCCCTACCACACCGGCAGGGACACAGGCAATCAGGATTTTGCCCCACAATTCCATAATATCCCAGTCGACAACATTCCGCTCATGGAAATGAAACGGAAAAATTTTCTTCCAAAACATTAACACTACAGCCAGGATGGCACCAAGCTGCACTACCACCAGGAACATATTCCAGAATTCCTGCGACACTTCCATGGGC
>CANOHX010000294.1 GCA_947565885.1 uncultured Lachnospiraceae bacterium | reverse complement strand
GGCGTGGGCTGTTCTGTTCACAAGTTATTCTCCTGTGCAGTTCATGTCCGTGAAGCTGCAGGTCGTGTCATCATCGGTGCTTGCGCTGTTCATATCGGTGAAGCTGCTGGCAGTTTCCTTTGTTTCCACACAGTTCATGTCATTGATGCCGCAGGTCGTGTCATCGTCCGCCGACATTCCATTAAGGTTCGTGATTCCCAAGTTCTTTTCCTTCTCCATAAAAAATACCTCCTGAATCATTATAAATTTTGTTTTTAAGCTACGTGAATGTATTATAACGATAAATTTTCCGTAATGCAAGTGGAAAATAATTGCCTTTTCCCATTTAAAAACCTATAATGATTGTATTATAAGCAGAATGAGAGCAAAAATAAATCAGGAAAGGAGAAATTTTCAATGGAAAATATGATCAACAGAGAGGTGGAAGCATTTGAGGTATCTGCCTATGCCAATGGGGAATTTAAGTCAGTAAGCCAGGAGGATCTGAAAGGGCATTGGTCCGTGCTGTTTTTCTATCCGGCAGATTTTACCTTTGTGTGCCCCACGGAACTTGGCGACCTTGCCGACCATTATGAGGAATTCCAAAAAGAGGGCTGTGAGATTTATTCTGTCTCAGAGGATACGCATTTTGTGCACAAAGCCTGGGCGGATGCTTCCGAGACCATCCGTAAGATTCAGTATGTGATGCTTGCCGATCCGGCGGGTGTGCTGGCAAGGCAGTTTGGGGTGCTTGTGGAGGAAGAAGGACAGGCGCTTAGGGGGACTTTTATCCTAAACCCAGAAGGAAAAGTAAAAGCATACGAAATCCATGATATGGGCATTGGCAGGAATGCAAAAGAGCTGCTGCGCAAGGTACAGGCGGCGAAGTTTGTGGAAGAGCATGGAGACCAGGTATGCCCGGCAAAATGGCAGCCCGGGGAAGAGACATTGAGCCCCAGCCTGGATTTGGTAGGAATGTTATAAAAATGTGACAGGAGGAAGGCAAATGCGAAGCATTTTTAAAGATGCCTTCCGACGAACTGGCAGGTGACGCAAAGCGTCGCGTGCCGATACCATTATTATACTAGGAGGAGCGTGTATGGATATTGAGAAAATTGCGTCCAAGAGCAGTCTGCTTACGCCCGAGCTGGAGGAACAGCTGCGGAGCGTGCTGGGTAAGCTGGCCGGGGAAGTTCACATGGCATGTGTCGTGGATTTGTCGGACAAGCCGTCCGTGGAGATGGCGGAACTGGTACGCCACATTGCAGGAATGTCGGAGAAACTGACCTGCCAGTTCTATGAACCGCAGGAAGCCCGGGAATTGCTGCCGGAGCTTGACAGTTCCCTGCTGCCGGTGACAGCGCTTTACCGGCAGGGGCAGTATATGGGGATTGCTTTCCACGGCGTGACGGGAGGGAAGGAACTGAATTCTTTTGTGCTGGCCCTCTATAATGTGGCGGGTCCTGGTCAGGAGATGGACAGGCGGCTGCAGAAAAAACTTGGCAAACTGGCGAAGAAGACAGAGCTGAAAGTGTTTGTCTCCCTGTCCTGCCATCACTGTGCCAACCAGGTGATTCTCTGTCAGCAGATGGCAGCCCATGCACAGGCCGTTGAGGCAAGGATGATAGATGCCAGGCTGTACCCGCAGTTGGTGGAGCAGTACAAGATAGAGCGGATTCCCATGACTGTCATCAATGACGGAGAAGTAATTATGGGCGTGAAGACGATGGAAGAAATGTATCAGTTTATAACGTCAATTCAGTGAAATGATAGCAAATATGCACAAAGCTTCCGATAGTTTTTTGACAATTTTAGACATATTTTTACTTTTTGCAAAATTTGGCTTGCATTTATTTGTGGATGATGTTAGCATATAGTCATAACAAATACAACAAATAAATAATAACCAGGAGAACATAGGAGTAGGGTTTGCACAGCAGAAATGCTGCTTATTTCCCTACTCTTTTTATCTTTCGCGAAGATATGTATCCTGATATTGGAGGTGGGAAGTTTATAGAGGAAGAAAATAAAACCAACATTTGATTTGTGGAGGAAATATGGAACAGAGATTTTATGATGCAATGGCAGACTGTCCGGTAGTAGCCGCAGTGAAAGATTTTGACGGTGTTGCGCAATGTCTGGAATCAGACGTGAAAATTGTATTTATTCTTTTTGGGGATATTTGCAATATTGCAGAAATTGTGGAGCAGGTGAAAGAAGCTGAGAAGATAGCGCTGGTGCATATTGATTTGGTTGAGGGGTTAAGCAACCATGAGATTGCCGTAGATTATATTCGTAAAAATACAAGGGCGGATGGTATTATTTCCACTAGGATGAATATGATTAATCGTGCGAAGGAGTTGTCTTTGTACACAGTTTTCCGCATTTTTGTATTGGATTCCCGGGCGTTTCAGAGCATTGAGAAACAAAAGAGGCAGATTAAGGCAGATTTCATAGAGATACTGCCGGGGGTTATGCCTAAGATTATTGGCAAGGTCAACAGGCTCAGCACGCAGCCGGTGATAGCGGGAGGGCTGATTAGCGATAAGGACGATGTCATTGAAGCATTGGATGCGGGGGCAATATCCGTCTCTACTACAAATCAGGAAGTATGGTTTATGTAGTGCACATGGAGCAAAGCAAATAAAGTAAAACGGAGGAGGATTTTTACTATGGCGAAATATGTTATGGCACTGGATGCCGGTACGACAAGCAACAGATGTATTCTTTTTAACGAAAAAGGAGAAATGTGCAGTGTAGCACAGAAAGAATTTACACAGTATTTTCCGAAGCCAGGCTGGGTAGAGCACGATGCGAACGAGATTTGGTCTACACAGTTGGGAGTTGCAGTGGAGGCAATGCAGAAGATTGGGGCTTCTGCAGAGGATATCGCTGCAATCGGCATTACCAA
>CANOHX010000293.1 GCA_947565885.1 uncultured Lachnospiraceae bacterium | reverse complement strand
CATTCTCTGTAAAATGGGCGAAGCATGCTAAGTGCCCTGTGGGTATGCATGGATGAGTACATTTTGCAGAGAATGAGAGGAGCGCCTTTTTATGAGCAAAGGTAGCATATGACCTGAGGGGGGGACCAAACGAAGTTGGGGAGAGTCCTGAGGTCGCCCATCGTTATCAAGAAAGAAGAACGCAGACGCCTTTGCGAATGGCGCGTCTGAACTGTTAAAAATAAGGAGGAAAAAAACATGAATATAGGAGCAATTATCATTGCCGCCCTGGTAGTGGGCGGAAGCGGTATTCTGCTTGGCTTATTCCTGGGAATTTTCGGGGAAAAGTTCAAAGTAGAGGTAGATGAGAGGGAAGAAGCCATTATGGGCGTCCTTCCCGGCAACAACTGTGGCGGCTGCGGATATGCAGGATGTTCCGGTCTTGCGGCAGCCATTGTAAAGGGGGAAGCGCCGGTCAATCAGTGTCCCGTGGGCGGAGCTCCCATAGCTGCACAGATAGGCGAGATTATGGGTGTTTCTGCTGAGGAAGGCGCAAGGAAAGTTGCATTTGTCAAATGTGCCGGTGACTGCGAGAAAGCAAAGCAGGACTATAAATATACCGGTGTAGAAGACTGTGCAGCAATGGCATTCATCCCAAACGGCGGACCGAAAGGCTGTAATTATGGATGCCTGGGCTACGGAAGCTGTGTGAAAGCATGTCCTTTTGATGCAGTACATATTGTCAATGGCATTGCCGTGGTAGATAAAGAGGCCTGTAAAGCTTGCGGTAAATGTGTGGCAGCCTGCCCGAAGAACTTAATTGAATTAATTCCTTACGATGCCAAGATTAAGGTACAGTGCAATTCCAAGGATAAGGGCAAGGACGTAATGGCGGCTTGTTCCGTAGGATGTATTGGTTGCCATCTCTGTGAAAAGAACTGTCCGGAAGGTGCAGTCACAGTTACAGACAATATCGCGCATATTGATTATGAGAAATGTACCGGCTGCGGCACATGCGCAGAGAAATGTCCTAAGAAAATTATCAGTATTTGACCTGAGAGGAGGACCAAATGACCTGAGGCCTAAAATGGGTCACGGTAAAGTAAGTCGCAGCTGGGGAGAGTCCTGATTTGACCTGAGGGGGGACCCAGCGAAGCTGGGGAGAGCCCTGAGGTCTGGTATTGGTCACGATAATGTACATCGAAGAGTTAATATGCAAGGCAGTTTATAATGAGAAAGCGGAAAATGCCGATGAAAGCACTTTTCGCTTTCTTAATCTTATAGGAAAGACATTGTTGCATTAACGCGTGAAAATATAGACTTTCCTATAAGATAAAAGCCCTCCGGGCAGGATGCGCACTCGTGCGAATGGAAGATGTCACTGCGTGCCGTCCTAAGGAATCCCCCAGGCGGAGCCTGGTACCCCTTAGGACAAATCCGCACTCGGCGCGGCAAAGTGTGCAAGCCAATCCCCCATAATGTGGGTAAGGGGGGTGAAGTGGGCTTGCCCACTTTGTTCTTTTGTGAGAAACCATCAGTATTCCCTCGGGGATAAAGGAGATAAAAAATGAGATACACCGGATATGAACTGATATGGTTGTTTTTGATATACAGTTTTCTGGGCTGGTGCCTGGAAGTGATTTATGCAGCGGCAGGACGGAAGAAATTTGTAAACAGGGGATTCCTCAACGGAATTCTGTGTCCGGTTTACGGATTTTCCATGGTGTTCATGTTGGTGTTTATGGATTCCCTGAAAGGGAACTGGTTTTATCTGTTTCTGGGCTGTATGATTATCGGAACAGTGACAGAGCTTATTACAGGCTTGGCATTGGAGAAAATTTTTCATTTGCGCCTGTGGAATTATTCAGAAAAAAAGTTTCAGGCAGGAGGGTACATCTGCGTTACTGCCTCTCTCGTCTGGGGGATGCTTGGATTGCTTGTGGTGAATTTCATCAATCCATTTTTCCTGATGGTAATCCGCAAGATGCCTGGGCTTCCGGGTCTGGTCTTGCTGATTGTCTCGATAGTAATCCTTACAGCGGACACAGTGACCACCACAGCAGCTTTGCTGAAAATAAAAAACCAGAATCCAGCATTTCTGGAGATTGCAGAAGGGTTTACCCAAGCATCTAAATCATTGGAAGGGTTCATTGTAAAATTAGTGCACCGCAGGGTAAACCGGGCATTTCCAAGCCTGGAGGGAAAGCAAAAAGAAGAGGCGGAGCAGGAGCGGATTTGTCGAAAAACAGTGTTTGCCTATGGCTGCAGTTTTTGTAAAGTGTTCTGGATATTTATGCTGGGGGCATTTCTGGGAGATTTGACAGAAACAGTGTTCTGCCGTTTTTCCATGGGAAGGTGGATGAGCCGCAGCAGTGTGGTCTATGGCACATTCAGCCTGGTCTGGGGGCTTGGCGTGGCAGGAATAACAATCCTTCTGTACCGTTACCGTAACCGGGAGGACCGCTATATCTTTCTGGCAGGGACTTTGCTGGGCGGCGCATATGAATATATATGCAGCGTATTTACGGAACTGGCTTTTGGTACTGTGTTTTGGGATTACAGCAAGATTCCTTTTAACCTGGGCGGGCGAATCAATCTGTTATTTTGTTTTTTCTGGGGGATTGCTGCCTGGGTATGGATGAAGCTCCTCTATCCGAAGGTTTCAGATTTGATTGAGAGGATACCCAGGAAAGCGGGCAATTTTTTTACATGTTTTACACTTATTTTCATGATAATAAATGTGTTAATGTCCGGTCTTGCCTTGAACCGTTACAGTGAGCGCGCCTGTGGCATCGCAGCAGGCAATGGGGTTGCAAGCTGGATTGATGAGAGATTCCCAGACGAGAGGATGGAACAGATTTATCCCAGCGCCAAGATACGCAGGCAGCAGAAAAAACCAAAACAAAAGCAGATGTAACAGATAGAAAGC
>CANOHX010000292.1 GCA_947565885.1 uncultured Lachnospiraceae bacterium | reverse complement strand
CAGGAACGACGCCAGGGAATACCCCGGGAACAACGCCAGGCAAAAATCCAGGAACAACGCCAGACAAAAATCCAACAGATACGAAGCCCAAAGAATTTACTGTCAAATTCATGTATGAGGACGAGGTATTTGCAACCCAGACAGTAGAAAGCGGAGAGTGTGCAGAGGAGCCAATATTGAAACCTAAAACCTCAGGGAAGTGGGATTTTGATTTTTCAACAGCGATTAAAAAAGATACTACAATTAAGTGGAAATAGGACTAGCCGAACATATGGATGATGTGGTATAATATGCCCTGAGGAGGGGCCCACGAAGTGGGAGGAGCCCTGAGGGCTATGACCGTGGAAAGAAAGGTGGAATGCCCTGAGGAGGGGAATCCGAAAGAATTTGTTCGGGGGAAATATGTTAATGCCCAAGGAGGAAAGAAAGATGGCTGTAGTAGAAGAATTGATCCGTACTGATAATAATGAGGCTCTTAGTTTTGGAAATTATAAGCTTAGTTCAAAGTCCAAAGCAGATAATTTTGAATTTGGCGGAGATTTGTATAAGGTCAAGACTTTTAAAGAGATTACTAAACTTGAGCGCAATGGTATGTTTGTATATGAATCCGTGCCGGGAACCGCGGTGAATGGTCTTGTGGTAACAGACCGCGGCGTGGCATTTGAGGTAGAGGGGCCGGAGGATGCACAGATTACACTGGAGCTGGAAGAGCAGATGGAATATAAAGTCTTAGTGGATGATGTGGATGCCGGGCAAATGAAGACGAATCTGGGAGGGAAACTCAGTCTTTCTGTGGAATTGAGCGAGGGAAAACCAGTTTCCGTCCGGATAGAGAAAATTGGATAGACAATGATATGAAATCCTGATAGGGTATCCTGAAAGCCAGGAATACATGGGCTTTTGGGATGCCTATTTTATTCCCGCGAGCAATGAGCCAAGCAGCCGCGCTAAGTGCCCTGTGGGTATGCGCGGATATTTGGCGAATGCCGCGAGGGTAAGTGCCCTGTGGGTGCAAATACCCCGCCCCTTGGGGCGGAAAGAACAAGCTAGGTCATGTCCGTAGCTTTCTGCGGGGTATTTGACTCGGCTGAAAGGAGTTTACTACATGGCTAAAGCAAAGAAAGTCAGCATATATTTCTGCCAGTCCTGCGGATATGAATCTTCAAAATGGATGGGACAATGCCCTGGCTGCCGGGAATGGAATTCATTTGTGGAAGAGATGGTAGAAAAGAAATCTGCCGGAAAAGCAAAGAGTGCAGAAGGAGGGCGCGAAGAACTCAAGACAGCAAAGATTTCTGAAATAGATATGCAGGCAAAAGAGCGTCTGCAAACAGGTTTTCAGGAATTGGACCGTGTATTAGGCGGCGGCGTTGTGCCAGGTTCTTTGGTGCTTGTGGGAGGCGACCCGGGAATCGGCAAGTCCACTTTGCTTCTGCAGGTATGCAGGAAGCTGTCGGACAGCAATGAGATATTATATATTTCCGGGGAGGAATCCCTGCAGCAGATTAAAATGCGTGCGCAGAGGATAGGGAAGTTTTCTGATAACCTTTCGCTGTTTTGCGATACCAGCCTGGAACGCATTGAACAGGTTATTGACAGAATGAAGCCTCAGGTGGTGATTATTGACTCTATCCAGACCATGTACAGTGAGGAAGTGGGTTCTGCGCCAGGGAGCGTTTCCCAGGTGCGGGAGACTACGGCGCGCCTTTTGCAGATTGCCAAAGGGAAAGATATCACGGTGTTCATCGTGGGACATGTGACAAAAGAAGGCGTAGTGGCAGGTCCGAGGGTTTTAGAGCATATGGTGGATACTGTGCTTTATTTTGAGGGGGACCGCCATGCCTCCTACCGGATTTTGCGGGGGGTAAAAAACCGTTTCGGCTCAACGAATGAGATAGGCGTGTTTGAAATGCAGGAGGCAGGGCTGCAGGAGGTGGAGAATCCCTCTGAGTTTATGCTGAACGGAAAACCTCAGGGAGCTTCCGGTTCTGTCGTTGCCTGTTCCATGGAGGGAACGCGTCCAATCTTGGTAGAGATTCAGGCTTTGGTATGTCACAGCAACTTCGGCATACCGCGCAGGACAGCGGCGGGAACGGATTTGAACAGGGTTAACCTTTTGATGGCAGTTTTGGAGAAACGAGGCGGATTATCCCTGGCGGGCAGCGATGCCTATGTCAATATTGCAGGAGGAATCCGCATGAATGAGCCGGCAATTGATTTGGGGATTGTGATGGCGCTTGCTTCCAGCTTCAAAGAAAAAGCCATTGATGAGAAAATGATTTGTTTTGGCGAAGTAGGGCTGAGCGGCGAAGTCCGGGCAGTGAACATGGCGCAGCAGCGTGTATCTGAGGCTAAAAAACTGGGATTTTCATCTTGTATCCTGCCGAAAGTCAGCGTTGCAGGGCTGACGGAAACAAAGGGAATTAAGATTATCGGGGTAGATAATATCCGGGAAGCAATCGGATGGATTGGATAGGAGGGATAAGTATGGAAAAAGCAGAGGTTTTGGCATACGTGGACCATACATTATTGGCGCAGACGGCGACATGGGAGGAAATCCAGCAGATATGCGATGATGCGGCAAAGTATGGAACGGCCTCGGTGTGCATACCGCCAGCCCATGTAAAACAGGCTAAGGAATATTTGGCGGGGAAAGTCAAGGTCTGTACGGTAATTGGCTTTCCGAATGGCTATCATACCACAGCAGCCAAGGAATTTGAGACCAGGGATGCGCTTGCAAACGGCGCTGACGAAATTGATATGGTAATCAATTTAGGATGGGTAAAAGAAAAAAGGTTTGACAAAATAGAAGAAGAAATCCGTGTAATCAAAAAAGCTTGCCAGGGCAGGATTTTAAAGGTAATTATTGAAACATGCCTGCTGACGGAGGAAGAAAAGGTTAAGATGTG
>CANOHX010000291.1 GCA_947565885.1 uncultured Lachnospiraceae bacterium | reverse complement strand
AGGAATAGATGGGAATTGTATAGAAATTTTAGATTCGGAAGGGATTATTTGCGAGAGGTGCAGTTACGAAATAATGGGTAAAATGCTTTCCGTGAAGGATATTCCTGAAGCCAGCGGCTTGTTTCATGTAAGAAAAGCAATGAAAGAAAAAACAAGCGATATTTCTGGGATTGTAAAATTATCGTTATCACTGGCAGAAGAAAATATTGCTGCGTGTCTCGAGTCCCAAGATGGGAAAGAGGCGTTTCTTAGCTGCAGCCAGTATTTATCCGATGTTCCTTTTTATCAATGGAGAATCACATTGCTATATGATTTTAGTTATATCATGCAGCGTAAACTGCTGCATAAAAAGCTGGGGGAATATGCGGTGTCGTATGGTTATTGGAATAAGGATAAGCTAATGGGGCTTCAAAATGTTTTAGAAGAACAGATACGAATTTTAGGCAAGATGTTTACGGTGTTAAGGCATGGAGTGATTCCAGAGGAATCTGCTTATAGAAAGCTTGATTCCCTGGAAAAAAGATTGCTTGGTGTAATGCTTTAGGGTTAGTGCGATATTCGTTCAATTTGCCGAAATCTGTAAGCGATTTACCATGTAGCGTCTTGTAAATCGCTTACATTCTGCATTATTCCCCCATCATGCGCAGCCGTTCCACAAGTGTCTGCCGGGCTACGTTCTTATAGCTTGCCAGTGGCAGGAAAATCCCCAGTACTGCAAATATGGGAATTACAGCCAGCAGCGGCAGCGGCGTAAAGCGGTAGGTAAAAAACCAGAACATGCTGCTGACTGCTTTGGCGAGTATGGGCATTGTCAGGAAACTGAGCGCTGCCGAAGCAATCATGGTGAATATGCCATAAATTAATCCTTCGTATATCAGCATTTGCTTTAACTGCCGCCCGGTCATGCCGATAGACTGCAGCATGGCAAATTCCTTTCTGCGGGAATAGATGGAAGTCAGGATGGCATTGAAGAAATTGAGGATTCCAATCAGCGCAATGATAAAGCTGAGGCTTCCGCCCACGATAAGAAACATATTGCGGTATTTGGCAAATGAATTCTCGTAGGTTTGTTTCGACTCAAAATCGAGCGCTGGATTGACATTTGCCGTATAGTTTTCCAGGTAGCTTTGCATGGCTTCATTGTCCGTTTCTGCAGTATTGAAAAGGTATGCCATTACATTAGGGTTTCTGCAGTTTTTCTGGTAGACGTCTGCATTGAGCACGAACTGATGGGTCCCCCAGTAGCGGTAACTCATGGCGCTTTTTACCAGGACACATGCCACAACCTCATAGGAGATATCCTGATAGTCTTTTTCGTTTGCATTGATTTCCCCAGTATAGGACTCGACCTTTTCTTCCGGTATGATTTCCCCAGTTTTGGCATCGGAATATTCCCATTCATAAACATGACGGATTTTTACCATGTCCCCCAATTTTGCCCATTGGCTGTCTCCCGTTGGTTTCCCATAATCATCATCCAGATAAACGGCGGCAATCACATTTTTCCCGGGATTATATAAATCTTTCAAATCACCATCAAAAACTTCCAGTTGGCTTAAGGGGAAATCTTCCATCCCATAAAGGTGGGCGTTGATGGGAACCTTTCCGTCTTCGTCCCGCTCTTCGCATGACAGCATTTCCTCCAGCATTTGGGAATCCATGCCAGCAAAATAATTTCGGTATAAATCTTCCGTCACATATTCTAAGTTGCCAGAATAACTGCCATAGATACGCCCTTTCTCTGTAATGGTTCCGCCCGCTTCGACTGCCAGGATATCCTGTTCGGGCAATGCCTGTTCTGAGGTGCGGTAATTTGCCTGGAAATAAGCGGCGTCTCCTAAAATAAAATCGGAAACCACAAGTTGTCGGAGATACTTTTCCATATCAAAGCCGCTGGCAAAAGTATAGGTCGCCTGCAGCAGGGCAACTGCCAGGGTGAGGGAGGTGACAACAAGTAATGTTTTCTTTTTGTTTCTTCCAAGATTGGAAACAGCCATTCTACGAGCATTCGTGTTCTTGTGGATACGCCGTTGCCGTCTTTTGGCGGCTGGTACATCGGTGTAACGGACAGCTTCTATGGGGGAAGTCTTTGCGGCAATTCTGCCTGGCTTTGCGCAGGAGAGCAGCACTGTTGTCAGTGAAAAAATAACGGCTCCGAGAAGAATCCAGGGATTAAAAATGTGATAAGTCCTTCCAATACTGTTGTTCGTGGAAGAAATCATCATTGGAGCCAGAATAATTCCAGATACATAGCCAAGCAGCAGCCCAATGGGGATTCCGGCTGCGGAGAGCAGCAAGGACTGGCGGCGGACCATGCGCCGGATTTGTTTTTTGGTAGTGCCGATGGTCTTTAACAATCCATAAAAGCGAATATCACTGCTGACAGATATCTGGAAAATATTATTGATAATCAGATATCCGGTGAGGATAATCAGAACTGCCATGGAGGCGGTCCCAACAATTGTTCCCAGGTCATAGTTTGCCGACATTTGTGCTGTTGCGTATCCCCAATTGACGCCGATGCCAATATAATTATCTGCATAAGGATCATCAGCCTGAAAGCTGTGGTTTTGCAGGATTTGCAGCATATCATCTTCAATATGGAGATTGTCGCGAAGGAAAATATTTAAAGACCATTTTCCGGTTGAATTGGACTCGTCCACAGCATCCGTCGGGTGTTCCTTGATGATAGTATCAACATAAGATTTTGGCAGGATGGCCATGCTTGCCCTATTTGCCGCATCGTAATCCCACCATCCGCAGAGGAGGAAGGTATCTGTAATCGTCTCTTTTTCTATACCGCCGATTTCGTATGATAAGGTCAGAGGTTTGCCGATTTCCGGCGTTACGCCTAAGGTTTGCAGGATTCTGGTGTCGCAGGCAATTTCCTTTGTGTTTTCTTTGGGTGGTTTGCCGTATTCCGGGATACAGAAGGAACTTTTG
>CANOHX010000290.1 GCA_947565885.1 uncultured Lachnospiraceae bacterium | reverse complement strand
AAATAAAAAAGGGTAAAATTATCGCTCGTGTACAGGGGACGCGGAAAACCCCATACAAAGTAGAGATTCGCATCAGCCCGCTGTCTGAGGAGAAATGCCAGAATATTATTGAAAAATGCGGCAGGAAAATGGAAAATATTGAAGAACTGATGTCCGGGAATTTCCCGATGGAGATGCAAGAACTTTTTCAGAGCAAGGATGGTTTTTTCCCAACTCCTCAAGAAATCAGTCTTCAGTGCAGCTGCCCGGATTGGGCGCTGATGTGCAAGCATGTCTCCGCCGTCCTTTATGGCGTGGGCGTGCGCTTAGATGAGCAGCCGCTACTGTTCTTTGAACTGCGCGGCATTGACGTGGGGCGTTTTATTGACGTAACACTTGCCAATAAGGTAGAGGAGATGCTTGCCAATGAAGGGAAGCCCAGTGAGAGGATCATGGACGAAGCAGATATTAAGGGGCTGTTTGGGGTGCTGTAAGCGTTTTTGCAAGTGTGTGGGGGAGGACAGTAATCAGGAGCCTGTAACAAAATAGATTTTTGCAATAACCCTTGCTACCACGATAACAAATTAGCCATATTAATATTCAAATCACTATAAATACAGACAGGAATCGTGTCATCAAAAGAATATTGGTTTGTTTTTTCTTCATGTTCAAGGTCATAAAACATGATTGTATGTTTTAAGGGATTTACAATCCAATATTCTCGTACCCCAGCTGTACGGTATTTAAAAAGTTTGATGCCGTAATCATTTTGAGGATTGGAGGGAGATGTAATTTCAATAATCCAGTCAGGTGCCCCATTGCATCCCCTTTCATTTAATTTAGAAGCATCGCAGATAACAGAAATATCCGGTTCCAGATAATTGATGTCGTCATTGTTTAAGAAAACAGCGAATGGAGCAGCGTATACTTCACATGTTCCGTTTTTTCTCCGTATATAATGATAGATTTCAGCATACAAGCTGCCGGATATTTTCTGGTGGATTCGGTTTGGCGGAGCCATATCATAGATTTTGCCATCTATCAGTTCTGCCCTTCGTCCTTCTGGAAGGGCGTAGATATCTTCGATAGTATAAAGCATTTTTTGCGCTAACGCCATAGGATATCCTCGCTTTCTCATTTCATAGTATTTACCGGCAGCATGCATACGGAAATTTATAGTTTTACAACTTTGATAGTCTGATTGGTCCTGTCGCTGAGCCCTTCCACAGTCAGGCCAAGCTTTTGGCATTGGCCGACGATTTCGATAATCTTGCCTGTAAGGATTTCTCCTGGTGTTACTAAGGGGATTCCTGGTGGATAAAGGTAGAGGAACTCCTGGCTGATGTGTCCCGTGGAGGCTTTCAGCGAAAGTGGCTCGGAGGGCTGTTCCATCGCGAGGGCGATGGGCATCTGCGGCTTAGGCGGCTGGTAAATATCATTGCTTGTCAGTTGGCGCGACCGGCCCGGCGTTCTGGAACCAAGGATTGCAGGACGTGACGAGGTGCGCGGGGCTGCGAGAGAAATCTCATCATCGATTTCTTTCAGCCCATGCAGCAGCCGTGCAAATCCGTCCTGAGTATCCATCAGGCTGGTCAGGGCAGTGACATAGTGCCCCGAGCACATTTCCAATTGTAAATAATAATTATGCAGCAGTTTGCGGTACAGTTTCTGTCCAGTCAGTTCGGAATCACCCACGGAAATTAATATTTTAGAAATATCATGGTCAAAACATGTTTCCGGCGGGCAGGAATCCTTTTCAAATACCTTGAGGTGTTTGAGGGATTTTGTCTGCTGATAAAATTTCTTTAGCTGTGGGATATATTTTGCCAACTGCTCCTCTTTTTCTTCATTTAAAAAGCGAATGCACTGTTCCATAGACGCCATCAGCAGATAGGAAGGCGAACTGGTTTGGTATATGGAAAGAAAATTTTCCAAGGCATTTCGGTCTACACGTTCAGAGTTCACATGCAAAAGCGCAGTCTGCGTAAGGCAGGGCAGCGTCTTATGTAGGCTCTGGATAACTAAATCCGCACCGCATTCCAAGGCGGATTCCGGGAACTCTTCGGAAAGAGCAAAATGTGCGCCATGCGCTTCGTCCACAATCAGGGGCAAATCATATGCATGTACAATCTCGGCTATCGTACGAATATCAGAGGTAACCCCATCGTATGTGGGGGAAGTAACGAATACTGCGCCAACCTGGGGCAGGTCGTCCAAAGCCTGTGCGACATGTGCCGGGGAGATTGAGCCGGAGATACCAAATTCCGTCGCTGCCGGAAGAAGGTAAACGGTTTCCAGACCTCTCAGATATACGGCGTGGTAGGCTGATTTATGGCTGTTGCGTGCCATGAGCAGCGTACTGAGCCGGGGAAGCGCTGCGCTGATAGCGCTTAAAATCCCTGCGGTGCTGCCGTTTACCAGGAAAAATGTTTCTTTCGCCCCAAATAATTCCGCTGCGCGCTGCTGGGCTTCTTTTAAAATCCCATTTGCATGGTAGAGATTGTCAAAACGGTCAATTTCCGTTATATCTACGGAATAAGGATTGGGAAATTCTATGGAAGCACGTTTATGTCCTGGCATATGGAAAGGGTAACAACCGCTTTTGGAATAGCTTTGCAGCCGCTCATCCAGAAAAGGGGAATCATCCTGCCAGGTGTATTTAATTTCAGACATATCAGTCTCCTTTTTGCATTCTGCTTTCCTATAAAAGGTAGGTGCAGAAAGGCGGTTTTTTTATTTTCTATAAGTATAACGGAAAGTTGGAGGAAACTCAAGTGAGAATCTATCTGTATACATTGTATAAAAACAGCATAAAAATTTCGGTGGGATTTTTAGCCGACATTATGTTACAATATTATTAATTTAGAAGTTTTGTCGGGGGGACAAGTTTTTTACATTATCTGTCTGGGGTATATTTTTCTTAAGGTGCATTTCTATATATTTTCATGGTTAGTTCTAAATAATTTTCAAGATGTGG
>CANOHX010000289.1 GCA_947565885.1 uncultured Lachnospiraceae bacterium | reverse complement strand
GGATACCAAGAGAAGCTAATTTGTTTTTTACAACTCTTAGCTGATATTCTAATTCTGGGTTGTTTCCTGTGTCCGCTTTTTTGATACGTTGTAAGTTTACATAATAATCAATGGTAACTTGTTTCAATTCATCAAGTGTCATTTCCATTACCTCCATATCATCACCGCCTTTTTAATTACTGCAATTATAATTTGCTATAACCATTATAGCGGATTCAGTGTAGGGTGTAAAGTCCATTAGAGTTTTAAAATCTTTCGGAAAATGCAAATAAACTTGACAAAACCGTGCTGTGTGATAGAATTTTAACAGTGTCTTAGTATAACGAATATCTTCATTTATCTGATTTTTGTTGTACTAGCATAACTGATTTAGAGATTCTGAAAATAAAGACCAGGAGGATAAAAAATGGCAGCACCATATAATCACAGAGCATTGGAAGAAAAATGGCAGAAGATTTGGGATGAGGAGAAAGCATTTGCCGCCACAGACGATTATTCCAAACCGAAATATTATGCGTTGGTAGAGTTCCCATATCCGTCAGGGCAGGGGCTTCATGTGGGGCATCCGCGTCCTTACACGGCGCTCGATATTGTCGCGAGGAAGCGGAGGATGCAGGGCTATAACGTGCTCTATCCCATGGGCTGGGATGCATTCGGGCTTCCGACGGAGAATTACGCTATCCAGAATAAGATTCACCCCAAGGTGGTGACGGAGAACAATGTCAAGCGTTTCAAGGGGCAGCTCCATGCCCTCGGTTATTCGTTTGACTGGGATAGGGAAGTCAACACTACAGATCCGGGATATTACCACTGGACGCAGTGGATTTTCCTCAAATTATTCAAAGAAGGGCTTGCCTACAAAACAGAGATGCCGATTAACTGGTGCACCTCCTGTAAGGTAGGGCTTGCCAACGAGGAAGTCGTGAACGGCGTCTGTGAGCGCTGCGGCGCGCCCGTGGTCCGCAAGGTCAAGAGCCAGTGGATGTTAAAGATTACGGAATATGCAGATAAGCTGTTAGAGGGCTTAAATGATGTCGATTATATTGAACGTGTAAAAGTTTCCCAGCGCAAC
This sequence comes from uncultured Lachnospiraceae bacterium, assembly GCA_947565885.1. Classification (GTDB taxonomy): domain Bacteria; phylum Bacillota; class Clostridia; order Lachnospirales; family Lachnospiraceae; genus Petralouisia. The sequence goes on along the minus strand of CANOHX010000289.1, from coordinate 1,906 downwards.
TGGATTGGCAAGAGCCAGGGCGCGGAAGTGGATTTCCCGATTGCGGGCAAGGAGGAGAAGCTGACCGTATATACGACCAGGCCGGACACGCTGTTTGGCGCAACTTACATGGTTGTCTCCCCGGAGCATCCGATTCTCGATAAATACAAGGACGAGATTAAGAACTGGGATGAGATAACGGCTTACCGGGAGCAGGCGGCGCGCAAGTCTGATTTCGAGCGTTCCGAGCTTGCTAAGGAAAAGACCGGCGTAGAGATTGACGGATTGAAAGCTATAGACCCGGTTAATGACCAGGAAATCCCCATCTGGGTATCGGATTATGTACTGATGAGCTATGGTACCGGGGCAATTATGGCGGTTCCGGCGCATGACACGCGTGACTGGGAATTTGCCAAGAAATTCAACCTGCCGATTATCGAGGTTGTGGCAGGAGGAGAGAACGTGCAGGAAGAAGCCTACACGGACGTTGCTACCGGCAAATTAGTGAACTCTGGTTTCCTCGATGGACTGGAAGTTGCAGAGGCAAAGAAGAAGATAATTGAATTTTTAGAGGAAAAGAAGATTGGCAGAGGCAAGACCAACTTTAAGCTGAGGGATTGGGTATTTTCGCGCCAGCGTTATTGGGGAGAGCCTATCCCGATTGTAAACTGCGAGAAGTGCGGCTACGTGGCGTTGCCGGACAGTGAGCTGCCGTTACAGCTTCCTGAGGTGGACAGCTATATGCCGACAGACAATGGAGAGTCCCCGCTGGCAGCAATGACGGATTGGGTCAATACCACCTGCCCCTGCTGCGGCGGGCCGGCAAAGCGGGAGACGGACACCATGCCCCAGTGGGCAGGATCTTCCTGGTATTTCCTGCGCTATACGGATCCCAGGAATCCAGATGCATTGGCAAGTAAGGAAGCCCTTGATTACTGGCTTCCGGTTGACTGGTATAACGGCGGCATGGAGCACACGACATTGCATTTATTGTACTCCAGGTTCTGGCATAAATTCCTCTATGATCAGGGTGTTGTGCCGACTCCTGAACCATACCAGAAGCGTACGTCACACGGCATGATTCTTGGAGAGAACGGCGAAAAGATGTCCAAGTCCAGGGGAAATGTCGTAAATCCAGACGATATCGTGATGGATTACGGCGCAGATACGCTGCGTACTTATGAGATGTTTATCGGAGCCTTTGATTTGAGCGCATCCTGGTCGGAAAACGGTGTTAAGGGCTGCCGCAGGTTTTTAGAGCGTGTGTGGAAGCTGCAGGATATCCTGACAGACGGCGACAGTTACCGCCCGGAATTCGAGACAAAGATGCACCAGCTGATTAAGAAGGTAAGCAATGATTATGAGAATTTGAAATATAATACGGCGATTGCCGCCATGATGTCCATCCTCAATGATTTCTCCAAGGACGGTAAGATTAACCGTGCAGAATTTGAGACATTTTTGCTCCTGCTCAATCCGGTTGCCCCGCATATTACCGAGGAAATCTGGAGCGTCTGCGGTTACAAGGGCAGGATATACGAGAATGCCTGGCCGGAGTATGATGAGGCAAAGACCGTGGAGAACACCGTGGAGATAGCGGTGCAGGTAAACGGCAAGACCAGGGCGACCGTAGCGATTCTCGTAGATGCAGACAAAGATTCGGCGATTGCGGCGGGCAAGGAAGCTTTGGGAGCAAAGCTGCCCGCAAACATTGTTAAGGAAATCTATGTTCCGGGCCGAATTATCAATCTTGTAGCCAAATAGTAAATAGGTATTCAACGATACAGAGGACATGAGATGAAAAAAGGAACGTATCATTTTGCCATTGCCTTGCTGCTGGGCATGGTTCTGTTTCTTTCCTGGAATAGTGAAGCGTTGTGTGCAAGGGACTTGCCAGATGAAATTATTCATGAAAACAGTGGGGAAG
>CANOHX010000288.1 GCA_947565885.1 uncultured Lachnospiraceae bacterium | reverse complement strand
ATCGCTGGGGCTGCATATGGGATTGGCTGAACTGATTGTCCAGTTTCTCTTTCCGTTGTGTGTGACGTCCTGTATCTGTTTTGGGACGCTGTGCAGTAAACGGTGTTTCAGCGAGACGGCAGCAATTGCCTTGTGCATGGTGTGGAGCGCACTATGGCTGTGCATTGTCCTCAATGAAAATATTTATCAGAGGGTTACATTTCCCATCTGGCTGGGGCTTTTAATGCTTGCAATTGTCTGTCTGGCTGCTATTATCTACCGCACATTAAAATACTGTAATCAATATTTGGAGGTATCGATTGATGGAATTGAAATTTGAAGATTTGACGAAAAAATTCGGGAGTTTCACTGCCGTTGACCACATCAACCTTGTGATGGCTAACGGTGTCTATGGGCTGCTGGGAGTAAATGGGGCCGGCAAGACAACTTTGATGCGGATGCTCTGCACTTTGCTGGAGCCCACGGATGGAACTATCACTTATAATGGCAGCGACATTTATAAAATGGATGGCGAGTACCGTAAACTTCTTGGGTATCTGCCGCAGGAATTTGGTTTTTATCCGGAATTCACGGTAAATGATTATCTATTATACATTGCGGCGATTAAGGGAATCCGGCCAACGGTTGCCAGAAAACGTGTCAGGGAACTGACTGCCAAGGTTGGCCTGTCCAAGGCGGCGGACAAGAAAATGAAAAAACTGTCCGGGGGCATGAAACGCCGCGCCGGGGTCGCACAGGCAATGCTTAACAATCCTGAAATCCTGGTGCTTGATGAGCCTACGGCAGGGCTTGACCCTAATGAGCGAATCCGTTTCCGCAATTTAATCAGCGAGCTTTCTGAGGAACGCCTGGTGCTGCTGTCTACGCACATCGTCTCTGACATTGAATATATTGCCAATGAAATCTGGCTGATGAAAGATGGCGCAATCATGCATAAAGGCACGGCGGATAAGATTATTCATTCCATGCCAGAAAATGTCTGGCAGTGTTTCGTGGATAAAGGCATGGTATCTGAGTATATGAAAAGATACAAAATTTCCAATATGAAAGCAGAGCCGCAAGGCGTGGAACTGAGGATTATCTCACAGGAAAAGCCTTGTGAAGATGCGAGGTGCATAGAGGCGTCTCTGGAGGATGTGTTTTTATATTATTTTGGGGAAAAGGCAGGTGAAGAAGATGCTGCGGTTTGAACTGAAGAAAGTCTTTTGCAAGTTTAAAAACAGAATGGCAGTTGTGCTGCTGTTGCTCATTCTGGCGGCAGTGAGCATGCTGACCATGAACAGGGTAGAATACGTTGACAGTGAGGGAAACCATATCAGCGGCATGATGGGGGCGAGAAGCCTCAGGGCGGAAAAGCAAAAATGGAAAGGCGAGATTACGGAAGATGTGCTGGAAGCAGTTGTCAGGGAAAATGAGGTCATCAACAGTTCCCCGGAAGCCCTGTCAGACGATATTTCCGAGCAGAACAAGGCTTATGCCAGAAAACAGGGGATTTCCGACATTGCAGAATTAATTAACAATGCATTCAGTGCGTGGAGGGATTATGATTATTTTGCCGTTGACCATGTATCCCAAGAGGAAGCGAAAAGCGTCTACGAGAGAAGGGTGTCTAACCTGAAACAGTACCTTGATTCAGGGGAAGAGACGTTTACAGATGCCCAAAAAGATTATCTGATAAAGCAATATGAGGATTTACAGACACCATTTTACTATGACTATACAGACGGCTGGAGTGCACTGCTGCAAAATATATCGACATTTATTCTCGTACTGGCATTAATCATCGGCTTTCTGGTCTCGGGCATATTTTCCAGTGAGTTTCAGACGAAAGCAGACGCTATCTTTTTTTCTGCCAGGTTAGGGAGGAACCGTGCGGTCTTATCCAAGATGGGAGCAGGTTTTTTGATTACTACGTTTTTTTATTTTGTATTTGTGCTGCTGTACACGGCTGTCGTGCTGGCGGCGTTGGGGGCGGATGGAGCCAACTGCCCGATTCAGATGGATATGTGGCGCTGTGTATACAATATTACGTTCCTGCAGGCCTATCTCCTGATTGTGGCGGGAGGTTATGTCGGCACCTTATTTGCCGCCACGCTTTCCATGCTTGCTTCAGCGCTGACGCGTTCCACGGCAACTGCAATAATTGTGCCGTTTATTGTGCTCTGCGCATTCCCTTTCCTCAGCAGGGTTATCACCTTGCCCGGCATATGTTCTTTTTTCCCGGACCAGCTGCTGGAGATATATATTACGTTAAAAGATTTTGTGCTGGTGGAATTGGGGGGCAGGATAGTCAACGTGATAGGGATACTCATTCCTGCTTATGCATTGGCATGTCTGCTGCTCGAACCCATCTTATACAGAGTCTATAAGAAAGCCCAGGTGTCCTGACTGGGAGGAAGCAGTGCATGACAGCAAAAAAGAGCGAGGCATAGCAAAAAGAGCGGTCATAGCAAAAAGAGCGAGGCATAGCGTATTAAAAAGCTGCCTTGCTCTTTTTCTGCGCTTTAACCGCAAAAAAGTGCTGTTTGCAGAAATTGGAATTGCCATTCGTGAAGATACTTGGTAAGATAGGGCAAATGTTAATTTCTATAGGAGGCAGGAAGGTTGAAATATACGATGGAAAGAATCCCGGAAGGTGAAGATGAGGTGATACTGCGCTACAGCCATATGACGCCGGAAGTGGAGCGGATATGGAACCTCCTGCATGGGAATCCGGGGAAACTTACAGGGTGGAAAGGGAAGACGCGCGTAGTGTTGGATGTCGATAAAATACTGTATATTGAGAGCGTAGACGGCAGGATTTTTGCATATACCAGCGAGGATGTGTTTGCCGTGGATGATACGCTGAATAAATTAGGGCAGTTCCTGAACGCTGTCAATTTCTTCCGCTGCAGCAAATCCATGATTATCAATATTGATAAGGTGCAAAGCTTAAAGAGCCTGCCCTCTAACCGCATTGACGCGGTTATGTGCAATGGGGAGCATGTGATGATATCCA
>CANOHX010000287.1 GCA_947565885.1 uncultured Lachnospiraceae bacterium | reverse complement strand
AATCATGGTAAATGGATTTTTCTGTAATTCTTCTGGTTTCATTTCTTTAAAGTTCATATAGTTTCCTCCTGTTACTTTGATTTTACTTTATTCCACAAGTCCATGTAGACGGCGTCTGCCTCATCTCCGAGATAGTGGAAGGTCTCGCAGTGTTCCAGCTCAGAATCATCAGGGAATGCAATCTTGCTGTTTCGGATGTCTTCGTCTTCAATCAGTTCTCTTGCTGCTGTATTTGGCGTAGAGTAGGTAATGTAATCGAAATTCATCAATGCGATGTCTGGACGGCAAAGGAAGTTGATGAAAGCTTCGGCATTTTCTTTGTGCTCCGCATTTTTCGGGATTACCCAGGAATCAATCCAGATATTGGAACCTTCTTTTGGAATCACATATTCCAAATCAGGGTTTTCATTTTGTGTGTAAATCGCTTCGCCGGAATAAATGACGCCGATTGCCGCTTCGTTGCCAATCATTTTATCTCTTACCTGGTCGATAACGTATGCTTGGACAAGAGGTTTTTGAACAATTAGAAGATTCATTGCTTCAGTCAGTTCATCTAAATCTGTGGAGTTCAGGGAGTAACCCAAATATTTCAGGGTAACGCCGAAAGCATCACGTACACTGTCCTGCATCAGAATATTGTCACGGTATTTATCATCCCATAGAATGCTCCAGCTGTCAATCGGTTCATCCACCATCGTCTTATTGTAGAGGATACCTACGGTGCCCCAGCAGTAGGGGACGGAGTATTTGTTCTCGGGGTCAAACTCCCGGGATTTATCCATGTATCTTTGACCGATGTTTTTGAGGTTTGGGACGTTGTCAAAATTGATTTCAGCCAGCAGGCCGTTGTCTAGCATTTTCTGAATCATATAGTCAGAAGGGCACACAACATCGTAGGCGATGGCGCCGGACTGTACTTTGGGATACATGATTTCATTTGTCTCGAATTCTTCGTAGATGACATCTATGCCGGTTTCCTCTTCAAACATTGTAATGACTTCCGGGTCTAAATATTCCCCCCAATTGTATACGATAACTTTTTGCTTACTTCTTTTCTGTCCCTGGAAAGAGTAATAAATACCGCCGGCAGTAACTGCCAGTACAAGAAGCGCCGGTATAACTCTTTTAAAAGCAAAAGCGAGAGCTCTTGATCTGCGTGTAATAGTCTGCTTTCTGGCTTTCTGAGAGGAGTCTTTTGGTGAAAAGTTAATCAGCAGAAGCAGAAGCAATACGGAAATAAAAAGCAGGGTAGAAAGGGCATACATTTCCGGTTTGATGCCTTTGCGCACTTCGGAATAAATCTTTGTGGAAAGGGTGTCAATACCCGGCCCTTTTGTAAAATGGGTAATTACAAAATCATCCAGCGACATGGTAAAAGCAAGCATGAAGCCAGAAAGTACGCCCGGAAGGATATCCGGAAAAATCACTTTGAAAAATGCATAAAGCGGCGATGCGCCTAAATCTAATGCGGCTTCATAAGTGTGCCTGTTTGTCTGCTTGAGCCTGGGCATCACGCTCAGTATCACATAAGGGATATTGAAAGTGATATGCGCAATCAGGATGGTAGAAAATCCAAGGTTTATCCGAAAGGCAATAAAAAGAAGCATTAGGGAAATGCCCATGACGATTTCCGCATTCATCATAGGAATATTCGTAAGCCCCATATAAAATGTGCGGAATTTCCGTTTCATGCTCTGGATGCCGATTGCCGCCGCAGTACCGATGAAAGTAGCAATCAGTGCGGAGAGCAAGGCGATGAGAAGCGTAGAATACAGGGCGCTCATGATGGCTTCATTTTTAAACAGCTCCTGGTACCAGTGCAGGGTGGCGCCTCCCCATTTTGCCCGGGTTCGGGAAGCGTTGAAAGAGAGCACAATCAAGGTGAGGATTGGCGCATACAGGAGAATAAAAATCAAGGCAAGATAAAATTTTTCGGCTGCTTTTTTAATCAAAATGCTGTTCCCTCCCCATCTTTATCATATTTGGCAACGATTGCCATACTTGCAATAATAAAAATCATCAATACCAGAGAAAGCCCGCTTCCTACGTTCCAGCTGCTGCTCTGTTTAAATGCCTGTTCAATGACGTTCCCGATAAGCAGAATCTTGCCGCCGCCAAGCAAGTCGGAAATGACAAATGTAGTAAGGGCAGGGACAAATACCATAGTAATTCCGCTAATGATGCCTGGAACTGTCAGAGGCAGGGTGATTTTAATAAAAGTCTGGAAAGCATTTGCCCCTAAATCCCTGGCAGCGCTTACAATATCTGCGTCGATTTTGCACAGAGAATTATAAATTGGCAGCACCATAAAGGGCAGAAAATTGTAAACCATGCCTAAAACGATGGCATAGGGCGTGTTGATGATGTCCAGCGAGGGCAGATGCAGAATGTTCAGGATGCTGTTAATAACGCCTGTTTTTTCCAACAAAGTCTGCCATGCCAAGGTGCGCAGCAGGAAGTTCATCCACATGGGGAGAATGAAAATCAGCACGATAAAGCTGGACTGGTTCACATTTTTCCGGGACAATATCATTGCCAGCGGATAGGCCAGAAGCAGGCAGATAACGGTGCTGACGAAAGCCAGAAGCAGAGCAATCCCCAGGGCTTTCAAGTTTTCCGGCATAGCCGTACGTGCGATGTTATCCCAGGTGAAACTGCCGGTTTCTGTTGTCATGCCGTAATAAAAAATCATGAGCAGGGGAATTACCACAAAGGATACCGCCCAGAAGAGGTAAGGCCCTGCAAGTAAACGTTTATTCTTCAATGACTGTCGCCTCCTCATCCTCCGATTCCGGTTTGTTCATAATCTGTATGTTGAAAGGGTCCACATGGATTCCGACTTCTGTGCCGACCGGAAACATGTGTGTGCTGTGTACCAGCCATTCGCGTCCTGCCGCCATGACTTCCATTTCATAGTGCACCCCTTTGAAAATCAGATGGGTGACAGTGCCGCAGATGGTTCCTGTCTCTGGGCTGACCAGCTCTACATCCTCTGGACGGATAACCACATCTACAGGGCGGTTATGCCCAAATCCTATATC
>CANOHX010000286.1 GCA_947565885.1 uncultured Lachnospiraceae bacterium | reverse complement strand
GCCGATTGTCTCCAATGCACAAGTCTCAGAAGCAAGGATATAGGCATTGTCCCGCTTACCGATACAAAGCGGCTTAAACCCAAAGGGGTCCCTCGCCCCTATCAGCTTGCGCGGACTCATAATAACCAGTGAAAACGCGCCTTTTAATTTCGCCGCTGCCCGCTTCACCGCTTCTTCCACCGTCTGGGATACCAGGCGCTCCCGCGCGATGTGGTAGGCGATTACTTCCGAATCAATCGTGGTCTGGAAAATTGCCCCTGTGTATTCCAATTCCTTGCGCAATTCAGGTGCATTGATAAGGTTGCCGTTATGCGCCAGCGCCAGAGTTCCTTTCACATAATGCAATACCAACGGCTGGGCATTTTCCCGGGTGGAAGCGCCCGCCGTGGAATAGCGTACATGCCCCACGCCAATATCGCCCTTCATATTATCCAGGCTTCCCTCGGCAAACACTTCGTTTACAAGGCCCATCCCTTTATAGGAGGATACTTTCCCCTTGGGTCCTGACGTCTCACTCACCGCAATGCCGCAGCTCTCCTGCCCACGGTGCTGCAAGGCAAAAAGCCCATAATAAATCGCTGACGCCACATCATTTCCATCGAAATCATACATGCCAAAGACCCCGCATTCTTCCTGAAGCTTATCAAAGTCTGCATGATTTACCTTACTGTCATTCATATAAATCTCCAGCCATTCCTAGGCGAATTTTTTGCCCGTCAAAAGTTCATACGCCTCTTTATATTTATCCACAGTCTTGGCTACCACCTCTTCTGGCAGCAGATAATCGCTGTCCGGATTCGCTTTCAGCCAATCCCTCACAAACTGCTTGTCAAAGGAAGGCTGTGACTTTCCAGGAACATAGCCCTCAAGCGGCCAGAATCTGGAACTGTCCGGGGTAAGCATCTCATCGCCAAGCACTACATTTCCCTCTTCATCCAGTCCAAATTCAAACTTGGTATCTGCAATGATGATTCCTTTGCCGCGCGCATATTCTGCACATTTCTTATATAAATTCAGGGTACAGTCTTTGATGGTCTTGGCATACTCTGCCCCTCTGCCCGGATATAATTTCTCTAAAATCTCCACGGTATCCTCAAAGGTGATATGCTCATCGTGAAGCCCTAACTCTGCTTTGGTGGTCGGCGTATAAATCGGCTCCGGCAGCTGTTCTGACTCTTTCAGCCCTTGGGGCAGCTGAATTCCGCATACCGTCCCATCTGCCTGATAACTCTCCCAGCCGCTGCCTGTGATATAACCACGCACAATGCATTCCACCGGCAGCATATCCAGTTTCTTGCACTTCATGCTGTTACCGTCAAACTCTTCATTGCGGAAAAACTCCGGCATATCTGATACATCCGTAGAAAGCATATGGTTCGGCACAATATCCCTGGTAAAATCAAACCAAAATTTGGACATTTGCGTCAATATTGCGCCTTTTTGCGTGATATTGTTTTTAAGAATCACGTCAAACGCAGATATTCTGTCCGTTGCCACAATAATCATACTGCTGCCGTTGTCATAGACTTCACGTACCTTGCCTTCTTTTACCGGCTTAAATTCCTGAACACTCATCGCCATCCTCCATTCTCATTGACCCATCATTCGTTTCATTATTCTGCCCATCATCGTATGATGCAATATGGGTTTATTATAATACAGGCTATTTTCATCCGTCAACGGTATTCCGCTTCCCAAGCAAATTCGGATTGTAGAAAATTCACGATATTTGCCGATGTATTTTGTGTAAATACACAGAAACTATAGTCAACGACAAAAATAATTGTCATTGACTATAATATTAGTTTTCTCTGTCAAGACAGGCAATCTTTTCTTTGGCAGCCTCATATTCCTCCAAAGTTGTTCCTAAACCTTCACAGGCCCTCTGCAAATCTACATTAAAATTTCTCATTGCAGATTCTACATTTTTAATCAAACTTTTCGCCATTCCTCGCTCTATTCCTTTCTCTATCCCTTGCGCCATTCCTTGCTCTATTCCTTGTTCTATTCCTTGTTTAAGTCCGATTTCAAGAATATTCATCTTTACTGCCTCCCATTCTTCAGATTGTTTGACTTCTTTTACAATTCTGTCCAATTCTTCAATGCGCTCGTCCCTGATGATAATGTCATGGTTATCCAAGGTAGTGTTTTTCATGTACTGCAACAGACTAACCAATTCTTTCCTCCCATCAAAGCTGGACATATTTAAGAAAATTTTCTTTGTGCCATCCCCCAAAGGTAAATCTGGAATCTCCTCACACCATTCGCTAAAAGTATACATCGCTAAATTTTTTTCAAATATGTCATCCTGTGTTATAAATATGATTGCTGTCGATGGAAGATTTTTGTAGCGCGTCTGTTTGCCTGCCTTTAAAATGGGCGTGTCTATCAGCCCCTGATAAAAACGTGAGCGTCTTCGTATATCATCACTGTCAGATTCGTTCTGCATCTCCATATCAAACTGTCTGTCCTGTACATCCACTGCCCATGCATCCAATCGTATGGCACGCTTCCCTGACTTATTCAATATTACTTGTTCCACCTTTACTTCCTTTAGATCTAAATCCATTTCATCCAGGATGATACTTAATACGTTCTCGTATGCTTTTTTCACTTTCATCACCGACAGAAACAACGCAAAATCACTTAAATTAAGCTGGAAATCTTTCGCAATTGCTGTTTGCACGGAAATTTCTTCTCTTTTTACTTTGTTATTTGGCATTATATACCTCTCTTTCTTTGAAAGCAGAGAGGACGCCCCCTCCCTGCGGTTTTAAGTTGTCTGTAAGCAAGGAGTTCCTGCAGAGATAACTCTGCACCATACAACGAATATAATTCTGCCGTTCCATACAGCTCTATTCCGTTGTAATAGATATGGGCAGATAGATTGCCCCATATAGATATAAAAAGATTCTTAGATTTGTTCTTTGCTTGAAATCATTCTATCATTTTTTTTCAGCCAATACAAGATATTTCTCATTTTCTAGTAATTCTTCATACTGAATGTACAAGAAAGTGTCTTCGACACTTCAACTCCCCTAACCCCTCATTCATGAGGGGA
>CANOHX010000285.1 GCA_947565885.1 uncultured Lachnospiraceae bacterium | reverse complement strand
GAGGGAAGTGCAGAAGAAGCATTGCTGGCTCCTGCGAATAAAGTAGACCCAAACAATGCAGCAGCTATCAGTTACAGTGACAAGGGAGTGAACGGCAAAGCGTTGAAGATTACCGGACCTCAGGGAAAAGGCCTTAAGTTGGATACGAAGGTTGCCGACACGACAAAATATTCGGTTTCCATGTGGGTAAACGCTGTTGACCTTGGCAGTACGGCAAATCAGACGTATGCACCGGTATTCCGTATCAATAGCAATGGCTTCGAAAACCTCTGGTTTTCTAACTTTGGTGAATCTAAGTACTTCCTGATTCGCGGCTCTACCTGGATGGCAGACGGTCTTGCTGAGTATGAGTCTGGACAGCAGGAAGGGGTTCTGGTAAATAATACCTGGAAGATGCTCACCTTATCGGTGGATAACGGTCAGGGAAAATTCTATGTGGATGGAGAATACAAGTTTAGCGTGAAAGTGAAGACTGGAACGAATTGCGAGATGTATCTTGGAACTTGTACAGCCGATTATACATTCAATGGTGAATATGATGAAGTAAGCATTTATAACGATTCATTGATGCCGAGTCAGGTGAAGATGTTATATGATGAGTCAAAACCTGCGGCTGATCCAGCGCCAACAGAGTAATGGCAGAACAAAAACAGAAGAACCTGTAAAGGCTGAAATATGTTAGGGCGTCAGATTTCTGGCGTCCTAATATATTCTGCCATAATATTCAGAAACACGACAGCCTGTTGTCGTGTTTTTATGTTATAATGAAGTCTGGAAAGGAGCAGATATGAAAATAGACAGGCAGATGGGGATTTTATCCATATTGCTGCAGAAAGATATTGTCACGGCTCCGTATCTTGCAGAACATTTTGAAGTTTCCCGGCGGACCATCAACCGGGATATTGAAGATTTATGCAGAGCGGGCATCCCCATTGCCACCAGGCAGGGAATGAACGGCGGCATTTCGATTATGGACAACTATAAGATGGACAGGACGCTGCTGACAGAAGCGGAGCTGCAAGATGTATTGGCAGGTCTGCGCAGCTTAGAGAGTGTGAATGAGACGAACCGCTATGGCAAGCTGATGGAAAAACTGTCGGCTGGCTCCTCGGATTTCATGGTGGGCAACCAGTCTGTGCTGATTGACCTGTCTTCCTGGTATAAGGATTCGCTGGCGCCCAAGATTGAACTGATACGCAGGTCTATCGACGAGTGCAGGGAGCTTTCTTTCACTTACTATTCTCCTCAGGGAAAGTCCATCCGCTGCATGGAGCCGTACTATCTGATTTTTCGCTGGTCAAGCTGGTATGTATGGGGATGGTGCAAAGAGCGGGAGGATTTTCGGCTGTTTAAGCTGAACCGCATGGAAGATGCAAGGCTGATGGGACAAGTATTTGAGAAGCGGCAGACGCCGCTGCCGGATCTGAGCAACGAAAGGATATTTCCCGGCGGGATACAGGTGAAGATTCTTTTTGAGCCAGAATGTGAGTGGCGGCTGATTGAAGAATTCGGCAGGGGAAGTTTCCGAAAGCAGCCGGACGGAAAGCTGTGTTTTGAGGCGGATTATACCGATATGGGCAATTTGCTTAGCTGGCTGCTGACGTTTGGCGATAAGGCGGAGCTGTTAGAACCGCCAAAGGTGCGGGCGCAGATTTCAGCAATCGCCAGCAATATACAAAAGAAATACGATATGCAAGGAACAGATAAGCATGATTGCAAGGAATAGGTAAGCATGATTGCAAGGAAGGTAAGCATGATTGCAAGGAAGGTAAGCATGATTGCAAGGAGCAGATAAGCATGATTGCAAGTGACAGATAGGCATGATTGCAAGGGATAGGTAAGCATGATTGCAGAGAACAGGAGGAAAGATAAGATGAGATATGCTTGGATGGACGAATATTTATTGGGCAAGGCGGGGGTTACTAAGGATTTTAAAGAGGAATGGAAATGGTTCCGTTATCAGGTAGGCGGCAAGATGTTTGCGGCAATTTGTTTGGACGAGGATGAAAAGCCGTGCTATATTACCTTGAAGCTGGAACCTGTCGAGGGAGATTTCCTGCGCCAGCAATACGAGGACATTATTCCCGGATATTATATGAACAAAATACATTGGAATTCCGTAAAGCCAGACGGCGCGGTGCCGGATGATTTGCTGAAAGATTTGCTGGATAAATCGTATCAGTTGGTGCTTGGAGGTCTCAGTAAGAAAAAACAGCGGGAAATTTTGGAGGGATGAAGATGGCGTTTGATTACAAGAAAGAATACAAAGAGTTTTATATGCCGGGAAAGAAACCGGTTATCGTGGAGGTGCCGACCATGAATTACCTTGCCGTCCGTGGGAAAGGAGACCCGAACGTGGAGGGCGGGGAGTATAAGCAATCCATTGGGCTGCTCTATGCCATTGCCTTTACAATCAAGATGAGCAAGAAAGGTGACCGTCAGATAGCAGGATATTTTGATTATGTGGTGCCTCCGCTGGAAGGTTTTTGGTGGCAGGAGGGAATCAAAGGCATAGATTATAGCAGAAAGGAGGAGTTTCGTTTTATTTCGGTCATACGTTTACCGGATTTTGTGACGAGAGCGGATTTTGAATGGGCGCTAGAGGAGGCGGAGAGGAAAAAGAAACAGGATTTCTCTAAGGTAGGATTTTTCACTTATGAAGAAGGTCTGTGCGTGCAGTGTATGCACATTGGCGCTTATGATGACGAGCCGGAGACAGTCCGGCTGATGCATAGCTATATGGAAGAACAGGGATATGAGCTGGATATCACGGAGGAAAGATTTCATCATGAGATTTACCTGAGCGACGCCAGGCGGGTTGCCCCGGAACGCTTAAAGACGGTGATACGGCATCCGGTCAGAAAATAATATTTAACTTTACATTTTTTGTGCAATCTGCTATCTTTATTAAAGATAGAATTTTTTGAAATTCTCGATTTTTACAATAAGCGCAGTATAGCAGAAGTCTCGCTGCCTTTGGGAGCATAGGCATATTGCACAAATATGTATTTGAAACTGTATATTTGATAAATGTATTGCACAAATATATATACTTGAAGCTATATATTTGATAAACGTAAATAAAGGGGATTATCGCAGTAAGCGGCGAACATATAATTTAGGAAAATATTCAATG
>CANOHX010000284.1 GCA_947565885.1 uncultured Lachnospiraceae bacterium | reverse complement strand
TGCAGATGGTGGCGAAAGCGACTGGATTTCCCGAAGATAATATTGTGATTGTGGCATATGAGGTGCCGTTCTTTGAATACGATGGCAGCGGCGCACAGAATTTTATGGATTACCTTCCGATTATTATCGCAGTTATTATCATGCTTATGTTGGGTTATGTGGTATTCCGCAGTACAAGAAAAGAGCAGGTACTGGTGGAGGAGGAACCGGAGCTTTCCGTGGAATCCCTGCTGGCATCTACTAAGGAGGCAGAAGATTCGCTGGAGGACATTGGATTTTCCGAGAAGTCTGAGACGCGTGTTCTGATAGAGAAATTTGTAGATGAAAATCCAGAGGCGGTGGCATCGCTGCTTAGAAACTGGTTAAACGAGGAGTGGAACTAAGATGGCAAGCTCAGAAGAGTATACAGGCGTTCAAAAAGCGGCGATATTGCTGATTGCATTAGGACCGGAGAAATCCGCCTCAATTTTTAAGCATTTAAAAGAAGAAGAAATAGAAGAACTGACTTTGGAAATCGCCAATACCAGGAGCATCTCCCCCCAGACGAAGGAAGATGTGCTTAATGAATTCTATCAGGTCTGCCTGGCTCAGCAGTATATTGCCGAGGGCGGTATTGGTTATGCGAAAGAATTGCTGGAAAAGGCATTGGGAGAGGAGAAAGCGCAGGGCGTTATCTCCAAGCTTACTGCTTCTTTGCAGGTACGTCCTTTCGAGTTTGTGCGCAAGACGGACCCATCCCAGCTGCTTAACTTTATTCAGGATGAACATCCGCAGACAATTGCCATGATTCTGTCGTATCTGTCGGCAGGGCAGGCAGCCGTAATTATCGGTTCGCTGGTACCGGAGAAACAGGCGGACGTGGCGAAGCGTATCGCGATGATGGACAGAACTTCGCCGGATGTGATAAAGGAAGTGGAACGAGTATTGGAGCGCAAACTTTCAGCTTTGGTAAATCAGGATTATACGATTGTCGGCGGTGTCGATGCAATCGTAAATATTTTGAATACCGTAGACCGCGGAACAGAGAAACATATTATGGAAACCCTTGAAATTGAAGAACCCGAATTGGCGGATGAAATCCGTAAGAAGATGTTCGTATTCGAGGATATCCTGCTTCTGGACGACCGGGCAATCCAGCGTGTGTTGCGTGATGTCGACAACAATGACCTGGGCGTGGCGCTGAAAGCAGCGAATGAAGATGTGCAGAATGTAATCTTTAAGAATATGTCAAAACGTCTTGCTACGATGATTAAGGAAGACATGGAATACATGGGACCTGTACGAATGAAAGATGTGGAAGAAGCCCAACAGAAGATTGTTGGTATTATCCGTAAACTGGAGGATTCCGCAGAGATTGTAATTTCCCGTGGCGGAGGTGATGAGATCGTTGTCTAATTTGTACAAGCAGAGGTATGTGTTTTCCGACAGTTTTTCTAAGAGAGTGATTAATTCCAATCCTAAAGTAAATGAGCGCTTGGAGGAACTGCAGCGGGAAGAACGCATGAAATCCCAGATTCCCGACCCGCAGGGGATTGCAGATGGTTTTATGTTGGGGCTGAATGCAGAGGAAGTAGATGCAGTGCCTAAGGAGCCGGTGATTTCGCCGGAAGAAATCCGCAGGATGGCGCAGGAAGAAGCCGAGGACTTACTGGCAGATGCCAGAAGCCAGGCCGAAGCCATTCTTACGGATGCTGGCAGCCAGGCGGAATCTATCCGGGAAGAAGCAAAGAATACAGGATTTGATGAAGGGTATCAGGAGGGGACAGCCAAAGCAGAGGCAGAATTGGCAGAGCTGCGCAGCCAGATGGAAGAGGAGCAGCGTCAGTTAGAAGAGGATTACCGCCAGAAAGTCCGGGAGTTGGAGCCGCATCTGGTGGAGGTTGTTTCGGACGTATTTGAAAAGGTATTCCACGTACATTTTGACGATAAAAAAGATGTATTAATTTATTTGATAGAGAAAGTTATTTTAAATGCAGAGGGAATCAAGGACTTTCAGGTCAGGGTGAGTCGTGCAGACTATGATTTTGTGGAAAGGCATAGGGATGCAATTTCCAAGGAAGTCGGCGCCTCCATACAGGTGGAGGTATTGGCGGATGCTTCGTTGCAGGAGCATCA
The DNA here is from genome assembly GCA_947565885.1 of uncultured Lachnospiraceae bacterium. Lineage (GTDB taxonomy): Bacteria > Bacillota > Clostridia > Lachnospirales > Lachnospiraceae > Petralouisia. The sequence continues at coordinate 1,068 of CANOHX010000284.1, read as the reverse complement.
ATGCATGATAGAGACGGATTCCGGCGTGTTTGAGTGTGGAATAGATGTCCAGCTGGATAACCTGCTGGCAACATTAAAGTCATTAAGTTTGTGAGGGAAATAATGTGACATATGATTTGGATAAGTATCGCCAGTTAGCAGATGAAAATTATTATAGACATTTGGGAAAAGTGGTAAAAATAGTAGGACTTACGATAGAATCTGTGGGACCCAATGCCAAACTCAGTGACTTGTGCCGGATTATTATTGATAAAGATAAGGATATTTTTATTATGGCAGAAGTGGTAGGCTTTCGGGATAAGAGACTGCTTCTTATGCCATATGAAAGTGTGGAAGGCTTAGGAGTAGGATGTATCGTAGAGAATACGGGACATCCTTTGTCTGTCTCTGTGGGAGACGAGATGCTTGGGCATACCTTAGACGGTATGGGCCGTCCCACGGATGTGGAATCGCTGACCTTGCGGGAAGAGTATCCGGTGGATGCCCCGCCTCCCGACCCGATGGAAAGGGTAATCATTGATGAGGTGCTGCCCTTGGGGGTGAAAGCGGTAGACGGATTGATTACCGTGGGCAAGGGGCAGAGAATTGGCATATTTGCAGGTTCCGGCGTAGGTAAGAGTACATTGCTCGGCATGTTTGCCAGAAATACGCGGGCGGATATCAATGTCATTGCCTTAATTGGCGAGCGCGGCAGGGAGGTCCGGGAATTTATTGAGCGAGATATGGGGGAGGAAGGAATGCGCCGTTCTGTGGTGATTGTGGCTACTTCCGACCGCCCGGCATTGCTCAGGCGTAATGCGGCCAAGACCGCTACGGCGATTGCTGAGTATTTTCGTGACCAGGGGAAAGATGTGCTTCTGATGATGGATTCCCTGACACGTTTTTCTATGGCACAGCGTGAGATTGGGCTTGCTTCCGGGGAACCTCCTGTGACCAGGGGCTACCCTCCAAGCGTGTATTCTGAAATGCCGAAACTCTTAGAGCGCGCTGGCAATTCAGATAAAGGTTCCATCACAGGTCTTTATACTGTGCTTGTAGATGGAGATGATTTCAACGAACCGATTACGG
>CANOHX010000283.1 GCA_947565885.1 uncultured Lachnospiraceae bacterium | reverse complement strand
CGTAAACAGGTGCGTGTAAAATATCCATTTATGTATCCTCCGTCTGTGTGAATCTATGGTTATTGATGAAATGTGCTCTGTCATTTTACCGCGAATGGGAATGATTTTCAATAGGTGGGAATATATGTTGTTTTTCCGTATTTACTTATGTTAAAATAGACACTGTACAGAATATGCAGAACGTATTGATGAATTCGTATAATGTTGACAGTGATTTTTCTGGAGGAGTGAGGACGATAATGAAACAGTTTATACAGGGCATTAAGGATGGGAGCGCAATCGGCATCGGCTACCTCTCCGTGTCCTTTACCTTTGGGCTGGCGGCAGTGTCTTCGGGACTGCAGTGGTGGGAGGCGCTTCTGGTGTCGATGATGAATCTGACCTCTGCCGGGCAGTTTGCAGGGATTACCATTATGGCAGCGGCAGGCACGTACATAGAGATGGCGCTCTCGCAGTTCGTGATAAATCTGCGCTATGCACTGATGAGCATTTCGCTGTCGCAGAAAGTAGATAAGGATTTTCGCGCGGGCAGGAAAATGCTCCTGGGGTTTGCGGTTACGGATGAGATTTTTGCGGTGGCGATGAGCCGGGAAGGAGAGGTCAGCAGCCAGTATTTTGCCGGGCTCGCCGTGCTGCCCTATCTGGGGTGGACAGGCGGTACGCTGGCGGGGGCGGTATGCGGGAATATCCTGCCCAAGACTGTTACGGATGCGCTTGGGCTGGCGATTTACGGCATGTTCATTGCGATTATCGTTCCCGCCATGAAGAAGGACAGCCGTATCTTAAAGATTACCTTGCTGGCGGTGGCGTTTAGCTTTGTCGTGTATTACCTGCCGGGGCTGAGAAATATTTCCAGCGGTTTTGCAGTCATTATCTGTGCAGTGGCAGCTTCCGCGATTGGCGCAGTCTGCTTTCCCATGGAAGAAGAACAGGAGGGGACGTGATGAAGTTATCCGTGTTTTGGATGTACCTGCTTGTCATGTTTGGCGTGACCTACTTAATCCGGGTATTTCCATTTGTGATTTTTCGTAAAAAGATAGAGAATAAATATATCCGCGCATTTCTCGCATATATTCCCTATACGGTTCTGGGTGCGATGACATTTCCGGCAGTTTTCTATGCGACCGGTTCTTTCACCTCGGCGGCGGTGGGCGTAATAGCGGCGCTTGGGCTGGCATACCGCGGAAAAGGGCTGTTTACCGTTGCTATCTGTGCGAGCCTGGCGGCATTTTTGATAAGCCTTATATGACTTGTTACGGAGTTTCTTGACTAAGATATATATTTTGGTATATACTATAATTAAAAAGGAGTTGGTAATTAATGATGACGGCTAAAGTTTTTGAAAATGGCAGAAGTCAGGCGGTTAGGCTGCCCAAAGAATATAGGTTTCATACAGACGAAGTTGCAGTGAATAGAATTGGCGACGTAGTTATGCTTATGCCGAAAACGAATAAGTGGAATTCATTTATGCAGGCGATAGATATGTTTTCTGAGGATTTTATGGAGGAGGGCAGAACTGGTGAAATGAGACAGGAGCGTGAAGATTTATGAGATACATGTTAGACACAAATATATGTATCTATGCAATAAGGCACAAACCGGAGCAAGTATTTCTTAAATTGCAGGAACATGATCCGTCGGAGATATGCATTTCTTCAGTAACATATGCGGAATTGGTCCATGGTGTTGAGAAGAGCCAATCGATAGAAAAGAACAGAGTGGCATTAGCATTGCTTTTAGCTGGTATTGAAATTATGGACTTTGATTCTTATGCGGCTGAAAGTTATGGTAAAATACGAGCGGATTTGGAAAAAGCGGGGAAGCCTATTGGACCGTTAGATATGTTGATAGCAGGACATGCGAAGTCGTTAGGCTGCACAGTTGTTACGAATAATACCAGAGAATTCATGCGTGTAAATGGATTGCAGCTTGAAAATTGGGATTTATAAAAAGGAGGAAAAACTTATGGCAAACATACCAACACCCCATATCGAAGCAAAGGTAGGCGATTTTGCAAAAACCGTCCTGATGCCCGGAGACCCCTTACGTGCCAAATTCATCGCAGAGACTTATCTGCAGCAGCCGCGCTGCGTCAATCAGGTGAGGGGAATGCTGGCATATACCGGAACATACAAAGGCAAGGAACTGTCGGTGATGGGTTCCGGCATGGGGATGCCGTCCATTGGCATCTATTCCTATGAACTGTTCCATTTCTATGATGTGGATAACATTATCCGCGTGGGTTCCGCAGGGGCAATCCAGGATGACGTGAATGTCATGGATGTGGTAATCGGCATGGGGGCAACCGTTGTCTCGGATTACCCGGACCAGTTTGCATGTCCCGGGCATTTGGCGCCGCTGGCAGATTACCGTCTCTTAAGTACTGCGGTGGAAAGCGCCAAGGACTTGGGAACGGAGGTAAGGGTAGGAAATATTCTCTCGGAAGATGCGTTCTATTCTGAGCGTTCTAAGGACTGCTATAAGAAAATGGGCGTGCTGGCAGTGGAGATGGAGAGCGGGGCGCTCTATCTGAATGCGGCAAGGGCGGGCAAACATGCGCTCTGTATCCTGACGGTTTCAGACCACCTTTACCGTGCGGAGGAACTGACTTCCGAGCAGCGGCAGGTTGGCTTTGGCAAGATGATTGAGATTGCGCTGGAGACGGCGGTGAGGGTCTCAGCATAAGGAAAAGTTTTTTAATTTCCGCGAGCAATGCACCCACAGGGCACTTAGGAAAATAGCAATGTTTACATGGATATATGGAACACTTGCCACATATTCCATGAAAAGAGAATCTGATTGAAATCCCTGTCGGACTGTAGTAGAATTTCAATTGCGGAAAAGTGCCCATGACAGGGGCGGTAGCCTCCCGAGCCAATGACCGGTTCTCCGGAATACATAGGAAGGGAGGTGCGTATCATGACAGCTGCGGATATTATTTTAATATTCATGGGGATTATTGGCTTGCTGATATCCTTTGGAAGTTTGATTGTTGCGTTTCTGACCTTTCTCGATAAGAGAAGTAAGAAGAAATAAAAATGCCTAACCTGTCTGCCAACAGGTTAGGCGGTGCTCAATAGAGCATTTTCCCAATCGAGAGGCATCCACCTTTGGAGTGGGTGCTTTCCCTTTATATTGTTATAATACCATTGAATGTGAAATGTTTCAAGGGATTTCTGCTAAAATCT
>CANOHX010000282.1 GCA_947565885.1 uncultured Lachnospiraceae bacterium | reverse complement strand
GTCCAGCCGCTTACTGCCAACCATTTGCTTCCCTATATTTTACTGTCTCCCTACAAGGAATGGCAGAAAGAAATCCTCATGCTTTTGGAAAATATGTTTCAGATATTCCAGACCAATAATAAGAAAGAAAACGATAAAAATACCCCCATTTTGCCATTCAGGGCTTTTGATATGGAAAGCGCCTGTTTTGAAATGGAGGTCCAAAACAAATTAAATCAATTATGGCAGATTCTTTTTACACACCAAGAAGATATCCCACTTATCCACTCCTCCAAAAATGAACAGCTATTGCAAATCCGTACCCAGAAAATGCTGACGTTCATCCATAACCATTACCACGAGCAACTTTCCCTGCCGGAAATCGCTGCTTCTGCAGGTATCAGTAAAAGCGAAGCAGCCCGCTGCTTCCAGTCCTATTTACACTCTTCTCCCATCCATTATCTTTTAAGTTACCGAATTGAGAGGGCGAAATGGGCGCTTCAGAACAGCCTGGAAACAATTGCGCAAATCAGCCAGGACTGCGGGTTCCAATCCCCAAGTTACTTCGGGAAAGCTTTCCGCAGACAGACCGGATTCACGCCCAAACAATACCGGCAGCAAACTATGCTGCCCCCCTGTTTCTAAGGAAAAACAGCTTTTATCAGTGCTTCCCCAGACTATCCGCCGCAAACCGGACAATCGGGCACATGCCCTGGAAGCTTGACCGTGCGAAATTCCATCTTCAACGCATCATATGTCAGAAGTTTTCCGGTAAGCAGTTCTCCTGCACCTAATAAATACTTAACCGCTTCCAATGCCTGCAGGCTGCCAATTACTCCCGCCATCGCTCCGATAATCCCCACCTGCCTGCAGTCAGGCACTGCGCCCTCCTGTGGCGGTGTCCTGAAAATGCAGCGGTAACAGGGACCTCTGCCCGGTACATAAGTCATCAGCTGCCCCTGAAAATGCAGGATACCTCCATGGCTAAACGGCTTTCCCGCTTTGACGCAGGCATCATTTATGAGAAATTTTGCCTTAAAATTATCGGTGGCATCAATGACAAAATCGTACCCTCCCAGCAGTTCCATAATATTATCTTCTCCTGCCAACATCTGATAAGCACGAACTTCCACATCTGGATTTATTTTGTTTATTGTCTTTTTCATGGATTCCACTTTTGCAATGCCGATATCTTCCGTTCCATGGGCAATCTGCCGCTGGAGATTTGATAAATCCACCGTATCCGCATCTGCGATGCCAAGGGTTCCCACGCCTGCTGCCGCAAGGTACATAGCTGCCGGGGAACCAAGCCCGCCCGCACCGATAATCAACGCCTTGCTCTGCAACAGTTTCTCCTGCCCTTCCTCCCCCGCCTCCAGCAGTGCAATATGCCGCGCATAACGCTCCTTTTGCTCATTCGTCAATTCCATCCTCACGCCTCACTCCTTTTCCTTTATCTGCCAGCAGCTTTCTGCGATTCCTCCCCATAGGAATCCAGAAAATGATGTTTCTCTCCATGTTCCTTATACGCAATCACTGTGCTCAGATTTACATTTTCCACACTCTTAAAAATATTTGCCTCCACAAATGGATTGCTCTTTTTCAGCTCTGCAATCAGCTGTTTGATTTCCATGCGTTTTGACTCACTGCTGCCTTGTGTCCCGCTGACCGCCATTCCACCGTTTCCTTCCATCCCATTGACTGACATTCCGCCACCGCTTTCTGTCCCACTCACTGCACAGCTCTCCGTAAACCGGCAGGCACATTGCAAAAACTGCAGCCCATTGTAATCCCGCCAGTGCCTGATATCATCCTCCCGGATATAATACATCGGACGAATCAGTTCCATTCCTGCAAAATTCGTGCTGTGCAGCTTAGGCATCATAGTCTGCACCTGCCCTCCATAGAGCATTCCCATCAGAATCGTCTCAATCACATCATCGTAATGATGTCCCAGGGCAATCTTGTTGCAGCCCAATTCTTTTGCCTGGCTGTATAGATGGCCTCTGCGCATGCGGGCACATAGATAACAAGGAGATTTTTCAATCTCATACACTGCATCAAAAATATCAGTCTCAAAAATCCTGATGGGAATTCCCAAAAGACCTGCATTCTCTTCTATAAGCATTCGGTTCTGCAAAAGGTATCCTGGATCCATCACCAGAAATTCCAATTCAAACATCACCTTCCTGTGCTTCTGCAATTCCTGAAACAGCTTTGCCATCAGCATGGAATCCTTTCCGCCGGAAATACAGACGGCAATCCGGTCCCCTTCCTGCACAAGCTGATAATCCCGGACCGCCTTGGCAAACCGGGAAAAAAGCTGTTTATGAAACTTCTTGCGGATGCTTTTTTCAATCTGTTCTGCTTTCTGCCTGCAATCCCCTGCCCTGTTCTCCATATCTGTTTTCCTCCGTATTATTACTATGAAAGTCTCAGCTTTCAATCAGTTACGAAACGCCCACTTTCATTTATGTTTATGCAAATTCTATTATATGGGCGTTTAGTTGTTACAATAGCACAATAAAATCCGGGTGTCAAAAATGAATTTAAAATCTCATACTGACACCCGGATTCCATCACGGATTATCGGTTATTCTATTTTCCACTGAACATTTCCCTGCCATGGGCTTCTGGCTTACTTACTGTAAAAATAAACCCGAAGGACCATATTTCCATCTTCTTTCAGCGTATAGGTCTCAATATACGCTGTCTGCGGACTGTCTCCATCCATAATGGTACGGAATTTCGCCATATTTTCATCATCTCGTTCAGATAACGTTTCCGCTCCCAGAGTACCCTTAGAACCTATCCCTTCACTTTCTATCTCATAATCATATTCAAAATCTCCATCCTTATTTGGAGCAATTTCCATTTCTTTTATCAGCTTAGCATACTTATCAAAATCTTCCTGCTTCCAATTCTCTACTTCCTTAGAAACCTCCGACAAGAAATCTTCGTCCGCGGGCTTCTCTCCTTCGGATACCGGAGCTAAATCCTCCCTACTCCCTGAACCCTCTCCACCAGTCTCTTCTGTACCAGCTTCCACAGAATCTGCCCCCTGATTCCATTCTTCCTCAAAATCTTTCACATATTTCTCCGCTGCCTCTTTATTCGCTTTGCCCTTATCCAACGGCAAGGTAAATAAAGCATTGACGCCCTGATAAGCCTCATTCCGGCTGATACCGCCGCTTGATTCATCATACAGATAT
>CANOHX010000281.1 GCA_947565885.1 uncultured Lachnospiraceae bacterium | reverse complement strand
CTGTAAATCGTCCAACGCCCAGTCATGATAATCAAATGGAAATTCATACATAGGGAATCTCTCATCATTTTGCCGTACAGCAAAGATAATCTTTCCTTTGAGCAGAAAAATACTTGCCAGCTCTTCCCCATCTACCCAAAACAGACGCTTTCTGGCTTTGCTGTTCTCCCAATATGCATTCGGTTTTTCCAAAACTTGTATCCGGTTTTCTCCCAGTTTCAGTTCATAATCGTTATAATAAACTTCTATGCTGCCATCACTTGCCGATTCAATTTCAACCCAAATATTATTAAAAGCATATGCCAGCATAAGGGAATCCAAATAAAAGAATTTCAGTTTTTCTGTCTCAGCCTCCCCCAATCTCGAACCGTCAATAATTGCAAACATCTGATGGCGGTATATCCTGTTGTTTACCACATCGTACAGACGGTATTCCTTAATCAGCAGCCAAATCAATCCATCCGGCAGCCAATGGATATGCCTCTGTATCTGCTCAATACCATGGTGAGCATAACCTCTGTCATCTGGCGTACCTGCAATCCTGATATGGTCAATTAACGCAGCGACAACGTCTTTCTTATTCAGCCATGAATCATTGCCTCTCGGATAATATTTGCACAGCAGACATATTGCCTCTTCATTGTCGGAAAATTTTCCGTAAAACGCTGTATAAAATCTCACCAGTCCCCGATAGAGGTATTTCTCATAGGTTCTGTTTTTCAATATACTGCGCAAACCCACAACATTGGTCTTCAATAAATGGTAGAACGCGTATGCCATATGTTTTTGCCCTAATAAGTTCCTGTATGACCTGATTGTTTTTAAATCCTCATGTTCAATTACCAATCGTTTCAGCAACGCAATAGCAAAATTTCTCACGCCATCTTCATAAGGTTCTGTATCCCCCGAGAGTTTCTGTTGGTTATTTATCTTCCCCTCTTCCTTTTCAAACAGCTTAATCAAAATCTCTATAAGCTCTTCGTTATTTTCAGGTCTCTTCGCCTCTTGCCACCAGGCATAACCTTCCGGTATGTTAGACCTGTTCCGCACAATTAACTCATCTACATCTTCGATCAATTTCGCTATCAAATCTATCCCCCTCTTCTAATTTATTCTACCATAAAATTCCTTTTTCGCCACTTCTTTTTTACCTCATATTGGTATTTGCCATTTTGACATACATATGGAAACACTGATTTAATCAGTGTTTCCATAGATAATCACAACAACCTTAAGTAAGCAGAAAAAAGCTATCCTCTGCTCGCACTAGAGGATAGCTTCTGTCATGTAACTTTTTAATTGTTCTTGGAGTGAACAGCAATAGTCATTTTTTCTCAAACTCCCGCACCCTCTGCGAGAGCTGCTCCAACTCTTCTTGCGACAGTTCCGGCAGCCGCTCAAGTTTTTCCAGAAAAATGGAAATGGTCTCTTTCTCGCGCATTTTCAGGTATTCCATATAGTAGCTGACGACAACGCCCGGAACCATGGCGGTCATAAGGATTCCATACATGGCAATGAATACCGTGATAATGCGTCCGATTCCCGTGGTAACGCAGAGGTCTCCAAAACCGATGGTGGTAGCAGCGACAAAACAGTACCACAGGCCGTCCCCAAACGTGTCAATGCCCGGTTCCAGCACAGTCAGCGCTGCTGCCGCCGCACATAGGAACAGCAGAAAACTGATAAATATTTTTAAGGTCCCAGTCCGCCTGAGGACCCTGTAACAACGTTTCCATGCTTTCATCCCATGTTCCTACTCCTCCGTCTCGGGAGCGCAAAACGCTGTGACAATCATATTGATTCCGCTCTCAATAAAATACACGCCCACAAGGATTCCGAACGTGAACGCCAAAATCATCGGATGCAGCAAGGAATAAATACCTACCAGAACTCCGATAATGCCTAAAACCAAGGTCCAAATCCAGCCCTTGCCTTCTGCAGCTTTCTTCTGCTTGAAAGACATGTAAATGCCCACCACTCCCTGCAGGAGAAACCATGCTGCCATAATGTATATCAGCATTCCGTCTGTCATCAGCTTCAGACCAGGCACTGCCATAACTATAATTGCCAGAATAATGCTCAGTATGCCGAACAGGAACGGCAAGCCGTAACTCTTATCCATAAACGCCCTGACAATCGCTGCAATACCATAGACAAGCAGCAAAATTACCAGAAAATACCCTGCCTCTAAAAATGTCAGCACCGGCGTGCATATGCAGGAAATTCCGCATATCGCCATAATCAATCCCAAAACAGTTGTAAAAATTTTCATAACAATTCCTCCTAGATTTTATTTTTGTTTCTTTTTCCCTTTTGCTGAATCTGCAAAGGAGAGTATTATGTTTCCTGCCGCTGCCGCAAAGAAAATCCATAAAAACAGTTTAACCGGAAAACATAAAAACAATAACAGCGTCACTGCCAGGGGCTTCCTCATAATCCCTCCGAGAAGCGCAGCCGTCACGGTTGCCGCCGCAAACACTGCGTGTCCGCCTATATCGGCAAAAACCATCCCTGAGGCGGCATAGCCCAGGCAGACCCCCGCATAGATAATAGGGAAAAAGTGCCCGCCTTTCAGCCCTGACTGGATACAGATATTCGTGAGCAGTACTTTTAACACTGCAATGGCGGCAAGCATCAGCGGTGCATAAACCTCAACGCCTGCTACAAGATCTCCCATTGCTTCCTCGCCGGAAAACATCAGCACCGGAATCGCCATGCCCATTCCTCCCAGGCACAGTCCTCCCACCGTTTCTTTCAGCACCGGAGGAAGCTTTGCCACAGTCTTTTCTGCGGCTTTATGTGAGGCAAAATAAAATTTTGCCAGCAAACAGCCCAAAAAAATGTATACCGCCATCATCAGGTAGTCAAAAACTTCCGGCTGCATATCTGAAAATGCAGGTAAGGCCGAAAGCCCTGCGCCGAATATTTCTGACAGCAGCATGTACGCGCCCATCCCTGCGGCAGCAGCAAGCCCATACAAAAACAGCTTCATGGTCCCGGGAAGCTTGACAATGTCTTTATCAAGATTTTCTTCCTCCACCGCAAACACGCCAAACAGCGGGGAACGGAATAGCACGCCCAAAGTCACCGCCGCGCCGACCTGTGAATATTCTTTTGCGTTCTGTCTGGCAAAAGAAAGGTTATCGCCAACCCAGTAGCAAAGCCCTACAATCACCCCGGTAAGGCCGGCCTCCGGTCCAATGCTGCTTCCTAGCAGCAGCGGAAACAGCGCAGCAAGGAGAAGTACTGCCATGTTGGAGTAATCATATTTTTTCTCAGCTTTTACCTTTGCCATCACCGTATCAAGTTCCTCCGGG
>CANOHX010000280.1 GCA_947565885.1 uncultured Lachnospiraceae bacterium | reverse complement strand
AACAGCTGCCACAGGCAGTCCGAATGGATAATTTCCGTATCGTTATTCAGCAGCAAAAGATAATCCCCCTGGGCAAATTTGGCACCATAATTGTTGATTGCCGAGAAATTGAATTCCCCTTCCCAGTACACTACATGGGCTTTCTCATTCTCCGCTTCCAGTTTCTTATAATAAGCGAACGTCTCCTCCGATTCGCTGTTATTTTCAATAATGATATATTCATAATTGCGGTAAGCAGATTTCTGCTCAATGGAACTTATGCATTTATCAAGATCTTCGATATGGTCTTTGTTAGGAATCAGGATGGAAATTAAGGGCTGCTCCTTCCACAGCCAGGCAGTCCGGTAAAGACCGGGATATTCCCCCATCTCCACTTTCGCCGGAAGGTTCAGCCTGTCATAATGCGCCTGAACGGCGCGCATCCCCGCCTCAAAGGCATACCGCTTGCTCTCTGGGTTCTCCGCCGTGGAATTCTCATGGGCGCGCCAATGGTACAGCGCCTTGGGAATATGGATAATCTTGTCGGTATGTTCCGTACACCGCAGCACAAAATCATAATCCTGCGCTCCGTCAAACGCTCCGTCCAGCAAGCCAGCCCGGTCGGCAAGCGAACGCCTGACTACAACCAGATGGCAGAAATAATTCATGCTGCACAGAAGGTCCGGGTTGTAATCTGACTTAAAATGCGGCTCAAAATACCGCTTTCCGTTCATGGAAACCTTGTCCTCATCTGAATAAATCAGTTCCGTATCCGGCTGCTCCTGCAGTACCCTGGCGCATTCATACAGTGCATTTTCCGCTAACAAGTCGTCATGGTCCGCAAAGACGAGGTAATCCCCGGCTGCTTTCAGGATAGCTGCATTCGTGTTATCAGATATCTGCAGCGGGCTTTCGTGGCTTATGACTTTCACGCGCCCCTCCCGCTGCTTGAGCCTGTTCAGGTAGCCCTCTAACGGAGAAGACGCCCCGCTGCCGTCCGACAGGCACAATTCCCAGTTGCTATAAGTCTGTGACTGCACAGACTCTACCAATTGTTCCAGATATTTGATGGGTGTGCGGTATAAGGGCACGACAATGGAAAACAGCGGCTCATTATCCCACTTCTGCTTCCGCTGCCGGTTTAACTCATCCTCCGTCGGAGACACAGCGCGGCGGTATTTCTCATAATCCCCCTGTGGGGCGGATTTCTGCATCAGCACCTGCATGGTACGGGTACAGAACTCTTTCAGCCCATGGCGCTGCAGGAAACGCATCCCTTTGCCGAGATAGCTGCTTCCCATCACATTTTCAAACAGGAACGTGGTCGCAATGGGAATCTTCGCCCTGCTCCTGCGACCCCCGCCTACAAACTCAAGCCTCACCTGGGACAGCCCATGATGGGGCAGCTTCACTTCAAAGCCCGCCTCGGGCATATTTTCTACTTCACGATAGACCTGCGCCACATCCCTGCGCTCATGCCAGGAGACTTCACAGGGCGCTTCCTTTCCCCCGGAACCAAATGCCCGCACCGTGATGGGTTCCTTACATGCCGCCCATCCCTTCACGTAACACTGTCCCTTGGTAAGCACGGTCTGCTCAACAAACAAATCCAGTTCCCGCTGCTGCCTACGCAGTTCAGATACCTTAAAGCTGCGTACAAGCTGCTTGCCCGCCCACAGCAGAAGTTCATTTTTCCACGTAAAATCCTGGGGCAGCTTCGCATACAGGAAATATTCTTCTTCAATTCCCAGGTCATAAATCATATAACGCTGGCGCACTTCCATGCCGTCATATTTCTTTATTTCAAGGGGAAGCTGCTCCCCATCCAGGGTCACTGCCAGCTTTTCTTTGTCTTCCATTCCATATTTCCAGCCCTGAATAACCAGCACATCGTCTTCTTCTATGTGAAACCTGACCCTCACTACATTAAACTTCTCCAGCATACATCCTGTCCCTCTACTCTATCTCTACAGTGGACTCCATATCGAAATAGCCCACCGTATTTTTCTCGGAAACAACTCCCAGGCTGCACACGTCATAGAGCCTGTGGTGCACTTTGAACTCTTCCTTCTCATATCCCGTACAGCCAAAAGACAACAGATACTCCCCTCCCTGCAGCGTCATTTTCTGGGAGAAGCTGACCGTTATTGTATCTCCTTTTTTTACCGGCTCAAACATTTTTTTCTCAATCATGGTATTTGTGCCAGTCAGCTCAATTCCCATCAGATTTTTTAAGGTAAACGCAAAAATCGGCTCTGCCACATCTTCATGGAACTGCACTTTCATCTTAATCGTGAACGGTGCGCCTTTCTCAATCACATTTGACAGCTTGCCGGTCTCATCCACTATGGCAAAATCTATGATTTCCGCCCGCTTATCGCCATACTCTAAAGTCTCGGGATTGATGCTGATATTGTCCCTCCATTTACCGGCAGAGTCTTCGGGCTTCCACAAGGCCGTATTCTCCAGGCGCTGCGCTTCCTTCTGCTCCACCAGAGCCATCTTATAGCGGTCCACCGCCTCCTTGGGCGTGCCTTCCATCACCTTCACGCCCTTGTTCAGGAGCACTGCCCGGTCGCAGTATTTGGTGATGCTGCTCAAGTCATGGCTGACGAAGAGAATCGTCCTGCCCATCTCCTTAAATTCTTCAAATTTGCGGTAGCATTTAGCCTGAAAAAACACGTCCCCTACGGACAATGCCTCGTCCACAATGAGGATTTCCGGCTCAATGTTGATTGCCACTGCAAAGGCAAGGCGCACGAACATGCCGCTGGAGTATGTCTTGACCGGCTGGTTGACAAACTCCCCAATATCTGCAAATTCCAAAATATCATCCATCTTCCCTGCAATCTCTTCCCTGGTAAATCCCATCATCGTGCCTTGCAGGTAGACATTTTCGATTCCCGTATATTCCTGGTTAAATCCTGCCCCCAGCTCCAACAGCGCCGAGATGCGGCCCTTCACTTCCACTGTTCCGCCTGTTGGCGCGAGCACGCCCGTGATAATTTTGAGCAGCGTAGATTTACCGGAACCGTTCGTGCCAATGATGCCGATGGTCTCCCCTTTATTAATCTGCAAATCCACGCCCCGCAATGCCTGATGTTCCCGGTAATTTTTGTTTCTCGCAAGCCCCAGCGCATCTTTGAGCCGTGCGGAGGGCGTATCATAGAGTTTATATATTTTACTGACCTGCGTCACCTTGATTGCCGTCTGTTCCATATTTGTCCCTCCTCATGTCACTTCTTAAACTTACTTCACTGGTAACGATGGGTGACCTCAGGACTCTCCCCAACTCCGTTGGATCCCCCCCTCAGGTCATTTGGTCCCTCCTTAGGTCAAAGCACGTCCGCAAAATGCACTTTCAGCC
>CANOHX010000279.1 GCA_947565885.1 uncultured Lachnospiraceae bacterium | reverse complement strand
AAGATGCAGATAAGATTCTGGGCCTGAATATTGGTGCGGATGATTATGTGACCAAGCCGTTCAATCCCCTGGAACTGGTGGCGAGAGTCAAATCCCAGCTCAGGCGCTATACGCAGCTGGGAAATGTGGCGGAAAACAATAACCGTATTTACCGGGTAGGCGGATTGGTCATCAATGATGATTTAAAGGAAGTCGTTGTGGATGATGAGCTGGTGCGGCTGACCCCGATTGAGTACAATATCCTGCTTCTGCTGGTGAAAAACCAGGGAAAAGTATTTTCCATTAACCAGATTTATGAGAGTATCTGGAACGAGGATGCTATTGGGGCGGACAATACGGTTGCGGTACATATCCGCCATATCAGGGAAAAGATTGAGATTAACCCCAAGGAACCACGGTACTTAAAGGTAGTATGGGGTGTGGGTTATAAGATTGAAAAGTCAGCGAAATAAAGGTGGTGAGGAATTGAGAAAATGGCGGTATTCTGCCGGAATGAAAGCAGCAGTCCTGGTTACCCACCAATGCCTGGTTACAGTTTTGGCATTGTGTCTGATGGTATTGATTCTGCTGTTTGCAAAGAATATCTGGAATTTTGACGAGCAAAGCAATATTTCCTATGCGGATACGGATTATTTTGCAGAGCAGTTTAAGGGCACGGCGATAGATATCTTAGAGTTTACGGATCTGCGCAGGAAGTTTGAAACGGATGGCGTCTACGATGCGGATAAGGAAGTAGACATCTGGCAGTATTATGAGAATCAGGAAATCAGCGGTGACGAAAACAAAAGAAAGAAGTCGGATGTGCTGACTTACAGGCTCAGTGATTTGGCAGAGTGGTCGCGGGGATATTATTTAGAGCCAATGGAATTTGAGTCAGAGTGCTATCTGGATGATGGCATTCAGCAGAAATTACAGATTTACCGGGCAGGGGAATCGGTATACAGTGAAGAGAAAGCGGTCCATTGCCTGGAGGATTTGGAACCAGGGCTGAGGGAGAGGGTCATCCAGGAAGTCGAACATTACTATGGAGGTTCTTATAGCGCTTCTGTAGGAACTGACGAATGGGCGATTGTCAGCAACAAGGAACCGCAGGATGAGACGGCATCCGAAAGGACTTCTGAAGAACCTTTGGATGGAGAGGTTCAGGATGGAATTATAGATAAAGTCATAGCCGGGAAACTCTTTGATTTGAACGAGGATGAGCTGGAATGGCTGTTAAGCGATATGGACATGTCGTATAATAGCAGTACGGTGGCCTGCAATTATGTGAATGAAGATTACCTGCCTATACAGGGGGTGGGAATCTGGGAAATGTTTCTGCAGGGGAAATGTTCCTTGGAATATATGCAGAATGCTTGTCGGGCATTGGAATTTACGCTGGATAATATTGGCGGTGAAATCAGCAGTTACCGTAAAGGCGTGAATCATTATTACAAACAGGAGACAGGGGCTTCAAATATCTATTATTGGGTTGTCCAGAATAAGGGCGGGGATATCTATACGAATATCGAAGACAGCGAGGGGATGGATTTGCCGTCCTTTGGCAAAAAGCTGGGGAAGTTCATCATTTACCGGGAGAGCGATGCCCATTTGGAGACGAATGTCAAAGGGATGGATGATTATTTTTATAACAGGATAGAGCCGTCATTTGTCAATAAAGGCAGTGTAATTTATATTGGCGTCAATACGCAGTTTCCGTATGACGATGGTTTTCAGGAGGCGAGGGCGGAGTATAACCGTATGCATCCTTGGATTAGGATTTGCCTCTGGGGCGCTGTGGCAAGCTTTATCCTGGAATTGCTCTGCCTGATTTACCTGAGTATCGTAGCTGGGAAAAGGGATGACAGCGGAAAAACATACCTGAATGTTTTTGATAAGATTCCCACGGAGCTCCTGATTCTGCTGGCGGCAGTAGGAATTATTGTTTTTGTGTTTGGCTTGGGAAGAGTCTGGGCAGGGTATGATGGTGATAGCTATACCAGCCTGCTGATGCTGTCCTGTGCGATTACATTTTTGGGAACGGCATTCCTGTTGGTATTTTACCTTAGCTTTATCCGGCGGATTCGTGCCGGCGTGCTGTGGCATCACAGCATTTTGCGGTGGTTTGTCTGTGGGATTGGGCAGTTGTTTACAAGGAGGAAATCTTCGACGAAGATGCTGATTTGGTTTGGTCTGCATCTTCTGGCATGTCTTATTATCGTGCCAATGATTAGCGTTTCCTATGATGGCAGTGTTCTGTCTTTCGGAGTCGCGATGTTTGCAATACTTTGCGGTGTGGAAGCCGTACTGATTATTCGTGAGGGCGTGCAGCGTAACAAGGTGATGGAGGGAATCGGTAAGATTGCCAGCGGAGACCTGGAATATAAGATTGACGAGAGCGAACTAAAGGGCGATAACAAGAAATTTGCCCAGGCAGTCAATACCATCGGGGAAGGACTGCATAACGCTGTGGATGAGAGTATGAAAAATGAGCGTCTGCAGGCGGATTTAATTACCAATGTTTCCCATGACATCAAGACGCCGCTGACTTCAATCATCAATTATGTAGATTTGCTGAAGAGGGAGGATTTGCAGAATGAGCGGGCACAGAGTTACATTAAGGTCCTTGACAGCAAATCACAGCGGCTGAAACAGCTTGCCGAAGATTTGGTGGAAGCTTCCCGAATCAGTTCAGGGAACATTAATCTGGATATGGTGCGGATTAACCTTGTGGAACTCGTACATCAGACCGGAGGGGAATTTGCCGAACGTTTCGAGGAGCGGGGGCTTAAAGTTGTTTCTAACATTCCGAAAGAATCGGTAATCATCCTTGCAGATGGCAGGAGAATCTGGCGTGTGCTGGAAAACTTATATCAGAATGTGGCAAAATATGCCATGCAGCAGACGCGGGTGTATGTGGATTTACAGGCAGATGGTGGGAATGTCTCGTTTTCTATCAAGAATATTTCGGAAAATCCTCTGAATATTGAGGCGGAGGAACTGACAGAACGTTTTATCCGTGGTGATGTCTCCAGAAGTTCGGAAGGCAGTGGCCTTGGGTTATCCATCGCCCAGAATCTCACTACGCTGATGGGCGGCACATTCCAGATTTATCTGGATGGCGATTTGTTTAAAGTGATGATTGGGTTCGAGCAGCAACAGTAATATGAGAAAATTGTTTGGGTTTCGCCATTTATTATAATAACCGATATTTCAGCACCAAAAAGTCTTGCTGCCTTTGGCAGCGTAGACATCTTGCACAAAAAGCGTCTGGAAAGCCAGCTTTCCATAGCGCTTTTATGTGCAAAGTGTTTCCATCATTTTATTATGGAAACCTTTTGGTGCTATAAATTACAAAATGGGGAAACTCAAATC
>CANOHX010000278.1 GCA_947565885.1 uncultured Lachnospiraceae bacterium | reverse complement strand
CCATACTCTATCGTATCATGGCAGCAGCTCCAACAGCCTGGACAGAATCTCTTCAAACGATATCCCTGCCGCCTTCATCATATTTGGATAACGGCTATGGGCAGTGAACCCGGGAATCGTATTGACCTCATTAAAATAAATCTCTCCTTCCGGCGTGAGAAACATGTCTACCCTGGCAAAACAGCCACAGCCCAATCCTCTGTAAATACGGACTGCTGCATCCTTAATTTCTTTTGCCTTTTGTTCCGAAATCCGCGCCGGGACATGAATCTGGGAGGATTTGAGGGTATATTTTTCCGTGTAGTCAAAAAATCCTTCTGACAGTTCTATCTCGTCCACCTCTCCAACCGTCAGCTCTTTCGTTCCCAATACTGCGCAGCCCACCTCAAAGCCCTCAATCATTTGCTCAAGAATCACCTGGGAATCATAGGAAAATGCATGTTCCACTGCCGGTAGCAACTCCTCTTTTCCAGCAACTTTGGTAATGCCAAACGAAGAACCGGCGCGCAAAGGTTTTACAAATAAGGGATATGATAATTTCTCCCCATACGCTTCAATTTGCGCTTCATCCTGTCTATCCTCTTCCGTTATCGTGCAAGATGCCGGAACTTTGACGCCGCATTCCTTGGCAAGGCGATGTGCCGTCCCTTTATCCATGCAGATAGCAGAACTCATAGTATTACAGCCAATCAAGGGGATATCCGCCAATTCCAGAACCCCCTGTACCGTTCCGTCTTCCCCATTTTTCCCATGCAGGATGGGCAGCGCACCATCCAGGGAAACTTCTTCCACACCAGTACCTTTTAACATCAATATGCCGTGCAGATTCCTGTCTGGAGAAACTGCCACCGGTACACAATGATTCCCTGCAAGCCAGCTGTCTCCTGGAATATTGGCAAGTTCTCCCCGATACAGGTACCATGCTCCGTTTTGGGCAATTCCGATGGGAAGCACTTCATATTTCTCCTTGTCTATATGTGTCATCACCGCGTAGGCGGACTGTAACGATACTTCATATTCACTGGAGGCTCCTCCAAATAAAACTGCGATTCTTTTTCGTTTCATAACTTCCTGTCTCCTTTTTCCTCTTTTTCTCCATCATACCCAACTGCCATGACAGCTGCGTGACTTTTCGATGACAATATTGTCACAAAAAAAAGTGTGTAAGCCCACTTCAGCTCCCCAATCCCCTCAATCTCCTGGGGATTGCACACTTTGACGCGCCGAGTGCGGTCGCTTTAGCGACATCTTCCTCTCGCACAAGTGCGCATAATTGTTTTTGTCTTATAGGAAAGGCACTTTCACGCTTTATCGTGGCAAGGCCTTTCCTATAAAACAAAAACGCCTGTCTCGCAATTAATTGTACGAGACAGACGTTAATTATGTCTTAACATTCTGTTGTTTCTTACCTAAGATAATCTTAATTACCTGTTAGGCTTTTGTAAATATATTATTATCTTGCGTTTTGAAAATAGGCTAAGTGGATTATTCTCCTTTCAAAGTTTCCCCCTTTAACTCCCTCTTCTCATTAATATCTTTTATATGCCTCTCCACGATTATCTATGTCGATAACATAAACAATCAGCTGCCCATTATCCACAGTATAAACAACGCGATAATTACCCACACGCAATCTTAACAAATTACTATGTCCTCTTAATTTCTTTATATCCTCACCGTTTGGCAGCTGCCCTATTGCAGATACAACGCGTTTTCTTTCATTTACAGGCAATCTATCAATAAATTATTTGGCTTTCTTTTTGATGATAATTTGATACATCAGTCAAGTCCCCATTCTTCCAAACATTCCTCAAACGGTACATCTTCCTTGTCTTCATCCGGAGCATTTTCATAATTTTCTACCATCCTTTGACAAAAAATATCGTCTGCTTCTTCATCGGCTGCCACACCCTGAACATATGCTAATACATAACCAATTTTATAATCTGGTATAACGTCCAACAATTCAATAATTCTTTCTCTATTGCTCATATATAACACCTTCTTTCCAATCAATGGATGATGGCTTCATGATAACATTTTTCTGCTGTAAATTCAACCTGCCATCCAAACAGTACATGGAAATCAATTTTCAAAATATCTTAGTTTGTTCTCCCCTAGGCAGCCTCACCACAAAAACAACCTGCTCCGCTTCACTTTCCGCCGATATCTCCCCTCCATGCAGCGTCACAATCTCCTTGGCAATCGCCAGTCCCAGACCTGCTCCCCCGGTGTTGGAGGTTCTCGCCTCATCCATGCGGTAGAATTTCTCAAAAATGGATGACAGCTTCTCTTTGGGAATGGTTTTCCCCTGATTCTGAAATTTGATGATAACAGAGTCCTCCTGCATTTGTTCGATAAAAATATGGATTTTCGTATTATCATAGCTGTAGGCAACCGCATTTTTGAGGATATTATTGAACACGCGCGCAAGCTTCACCGGGTCGCCGTAAACCGTCACATTCTCATCCCCATGCAGCAATGCCTGATTTCCTTTCTGGCTCAAAAGAGGATAAAATTCCTCTATCATCTGCAGCATCATATAATACAAATCAATCTGCTCTTTTTCCAGCACAATCTGCTGGATATTGTAGCGCGTAATTTCAAAAAATTCATTGATAAGACGCTCCAGGCGGTTTGCCTTTTCCAGGGTGATATGCACATATTTTGCTTTCTGTTCCGCCGGCATGTCCGGCGCCTCCTCAAGCAGGCTGAGGTATCCAATCACGGACGTAAGCGGCGTACGGATATCGTGAGCAAGATACATGACGAGGTTATTTTTACGCTCCTCGGCAAGTTTTGCCTCCAACTCCCGCCGCTCCAAAGTCTGACGCAGCACATTCAGCTTCTTCTCCATAGGCTCCATCTCCTGAGACAAGACAATCTCTTTGTCTTCCCCTTGAATCAGCTTGTCCAATCCCTCGTCAATCTCATTAAAATAGCGAGTAAACCAAGACAAGGAAAACCAGAACAACAGGAAAAAACAGAATATCACGGCAAATGAAATAATCCATGTGAGATTTTCCCGGAACCCATACTGATAAATATTTCTGGCATCAAAATAATCCAAATGGAATACATTCTGCAGAAACAGCACAATCCAATCTCCCACGCGCCCAAACCAGAAACGGCGGTACAGTGTGAAGATAATACAGAACGCCAGCACAATCATCCCCAACGTGCGTAAAAACACTTTGAGCTTTAATTTGGCATAACCAGACTTTTTTTTCTTTCCTGCTTCCGCTTTCTGGCTTCCCGCTTTCTTAGGATTCCCTTCCTTTGATTTCTGGCTTCCTGCTTTCTTAGGATTTCCTTCCTTTGATTTCTGGCTTCCTGCTTTCTTAGGATTTTCTTC
>CANOHX010000277.1 GCA_947565885.1 uncultured Lachnospiraceae bacterium | reverse complement strand
TACCCTCGCGGCATTCGTCAAATATCCATGCATACCCACAGGGCACTTAGCATGGTTATTTTCCTCATTGCTCGCGGGAATAAAGCACTGCCCCCAGGACGGAAACGATGCATTCTGTAATCGGGTACGACAGCCACACCCCTGTCATGTGGAAGAAATGTGACAGCAGAAAGGCTATCGGCACGAGGAAGAAGAATCCTCTCGCCAGAGAGACCGCCTGTGCGGGCAGCGCTTTTTCCGTGGAGGTAAAATATGTGGAGAGAACAATATTAAAGCCGGCAAAAGGAATGGCAGTAAAGTACAGTATCAGTCCTGATTCAGCAATTTCCTGTAGCTGCATGTCTTTTGCACTGTTAAATAATCTCACGATAAATGTGTCATTTAAGAGTAAGGCAGCATAAACGCAGACGGATATCAGCAATATGGTAACGATGGCATATCTGAGAATTTTTCTGATTTCATTTTTCTTACCCAATCCATAGGCACGGCTGGCAATGGGCTGCATTCCCTGGGCAGTCCCTGTATAGATGGATATGACAACGAGCGACAGGTTGGCGACTATGCCGTAAGCGGCAACGCCGATGTTTCCCTGCAGCTCAAGGATGATGAAATTAAAGGCTATCATCACAATTCCCGAGGCAACTTCTGTAATCAGGGAAGGAATTCCCAGTGAGAGGGTTGTCTTGGTCAAGTTTGCAGACAGGGCAAGCCTGCGCATATGGAAATGATTCTGTCTGGCAATCCAGTGCTTTGACAGGACACACACGCTTATAACCGGAGCACAGCCAGTTGCCAGCACAGCGCCGAGTATTCCCATCTGCAGAGGGAAAATGAAGATATAGTCTAATACAATGTTTGCCAAACTTCCTGTAATCATTGCCGCCATGGAAAGTCCGGGATTGCCGTCATTTCGGACAAAGCAGATCAACAAATCGTTCAGCAAAAAAGCGGGAGCAAAGAGCAGAAGAATCTGCAGATACGTTTTCGTCATAGTAAAAATGCTGCTGTCAGCCCCCAAAATAGCTGTGATTATTCCAGAAAGAAAAATTCCCATAAACACGAATATTGCTGCCCAAATAGCGGTAAGGCAAAGGGCGTTAGAAAATGTGCAATTTGCCTGTTCTTGTTTGTCCTGTCCACGGAAAATCGAATATTTGGTTGATGCGCCCATGCCCAGCATCAGACCGCTGCCATGAATGAAGCTGAACACAGGGATTGCAAGGTTTAAGGCAGCCAGACCATTGGCTCCTAGCCCTTGCGCGATGAAGTAGGTGTCGGCAAGAATATAGCAGGATAAGCCAATCATGCCGCAGACATTCAAGGTGACATATTGTATAAATTCCCGAAGAAGTTTCTTGGATTCCATCTGTGCGATTCCTTTCTGTAAAAGAACAAAGTGGTCTTCCTATAAGATAAAAAATACGCCAAACTTCCCATCTTCTATGACCTAATGACAGAAAGCCTGACGCTTAATCTCCTTACCCGGTGGCAAGGAGCTGCGTTTGATATAGCAATGCTCATGATACAGGAAAAGCGCTGCCGTGTCAATATTTTTTATTGAATGTTGCACAATGAGGAAAGGTACTGGTATAATAAGAAAAACTTATCAAACATGCAGTGGCAGAAAGGACGTGGCGTTTATGGGATTAGCAGAATTTGAACGCAGGAGAGACGAAAAAGTAAATGGGTTGGTTTATAACATGTCGCCTGTTCCAGGATATCAGCATGGAATTATCAATGGAAATATTTATAGGAAGATTGGCAATGCTTTAAAAGACAGCCTGTGTCTTGTGTTTATGGAGAACCTTGATTTTAAATACCATCCAGAAATGAACGATGATTACCTGTGCCCGGATATTATGGTAATCTGTGACCGCAAGCATCTAAAAGGCGGGTCGTACAGCGGGAAGCCTAAATTTATTGCCGAGACCTTAAGTCCTTCCACTGCCAAACGGGACAGGACGGTCAAAAAAGACATCTATGAACAAGCTGGCGTGGAAGAGTACTGGCTTGTTTCCCCGCAGGGCGCTGTGGAAATTTATTACCTTGAGGATGGGAAATATGTCCTGGAGCAGAATTATTTGCTGCAGGATGATGAAGAGGATGAGGACTATAATGCAATGACGGAGATAACGCTGAAGGAGTTTCCGCACATTAAAATGACCTTGGCTGATATTTTTGAGGGAGTCTATGAATAATTATAAGGCGTAATGTAACAGCTGCCGTCTCTTTGGAAAAGACAGATTTTTTCCAAGAGACGGCTTTTCAGTGCATTTAATATGCATAGGCTCTATGTTAAGACATACGTTTGAGGTAGCGTTTTTCTAAATGGCTTAATAAGCTGTAGAGACCCCAGGCAAGAAGGCAGAGGATTACGATGGACATGATCACCCAGTCCAATTTGAAAACTTGGCTGCCGTAGATGATCAGGTAACCAAGACCTTGGCGGGAAGAGATGAATTCCCCGATAATCACACCGACCAGGCAGAGCCCTATGTTTACTTTCATGATAGCGAACAGTGCGGGAATATTGGCAGGCAGCACTACCTTGGTGAGAATATGGTATTTTTTTCCGCCCAAGGTCTTAATCAGCTTGATTTTTTCCGGGTCTACGGATTGAAAGCTGGTATAAAGGTTTAAAATAGAGCCAAAAACTGCTACAGAAATGCCGGTAATGATGACCGTATTGTAATTCGCCCCCAGCCAGACAATGAGCAGTGGGGCCAGCGCAGATTTTGGCAGGCTGTTTAAGATAACCAAATAAGGTTCCAATGTCTCGGAAATTTTCTTGTTGAGCCATAAGATAATCGTTGTCAGGAGAGCCAGGACTGTCACCAACACAAAACTGCTGATAGTTTCAAAAAGCGTAACGCCTATGTGGGTAAACAATGTATGATCCAAAAGCATATCATAGGCACATAAAACCACGCCTGAGGGGCTGCTGAAAAAGAATGAATCTATCAGATCCATCTTTGCTGCGCCTTCCCAGATAGCAAGGAAAAGCACGAAAATGCATAGTCTGCTTGCAGCGACCGTACGTCTGTGTTTTTTTTGGGTAAGCAGGAATTTCTGCTGGGCAAGGGAAATTTCACTCATCGCTATTCAGCTCCTTCCATATTTGATTAAAATAATCTTTAAATTCTGGCAGATTCCTTCGTTCGAGCGGGCTGATATTATGTGGGAAGGAAATGTCGACAACGCTTTTGAGGGTTGCCGGGCGTTTGCTCAATACCAGGATTTGGCTTCCGAGGCTTACAGCTTCCGATAAGTCATGGGTAACCAGGATTGCCGTTTTCTGTTCTTTTTTGATGATGGAGCCAATGTCATCGCCGACCGTAAGTCTTGTCTGATAGTCAAGGGCGGAGAAA
>CANOHX010000276.1 GCA_947565885.1 uncultured Lachnospiraceae bacterium | reverse complement strand
TGGAGGCAATCACGCATATTTTTGATGAGATGGAGGGGAAAGAGGGCATCCTGGTTGCCAGTAAGATTGCCGATAGGGTTGGGATTACCAGGAGCGTCATTGTGAATGCGCTGCGTAAGTTTGAGAGCGCGGGCGTCATAGAATCTCGCTCTTCCGGAATGAAAGGCACTTATATCAAGGTTTTGAACGATGTGGTCTTTGAAGAATTGGATAAGATGAAGCAAGAACATATCAAAGGCAATTGAATATACAATAACGGACAGTCTGTAATTTAGGCATAAGTTATAGCAGAGGAACAGCTGAAAGGAATCGGCGGTGAGTTAAAATGGAATTTGCAAAAAAGTTGCAGATTCCTTTTTTTGCCTAATAGACGTAAAATGTTAAAACAAAATTTAATATAAATGCCAAAAGGACCTGCTGCATTTGCAGCAGGGTCAGATTGCATTAGATTGCAGCCGGAAAACATGTTTTCCGTGTGCAATCCATATGCAATCCTCACCTGTCACCTCTTGTGACAGGTGCTTTTGGCACAGCGGCATAGTATCTAGTGGTCCCATAGGCCGATAAGTGCCTGAGGTTTAGTAATATATTCCAGGCATGGGACATATATTGAAAAAAGCATTGGAAAGCGCTGGAAATGTTTCTGCCATATGTTTCCTCCGTTAGGGTGTGAATACCATATAGTTGTGCCTGTTGCGACAAGAAAACACAATATCATGTAAAATTTATGATGAAATTACAAAAAATACTTGCAATATAGTGTCGATTGCGATAATCTATAATAAGATTAAATTGAATGTGGAAAAGGGATAATTGGAAGGAGCAATGTTATGTTAACCAGTGGGATTTATGATTACATTGACGTGCTGAATAAGGGAGCAGATGCGGCGTGGCTGCGTGAGACTGCTATCAGTAACAATATTGCCAATGGGGACACGCCGGGATATAAGCGGCAGGATGTGGATTTCGAGGGAATCCTGGAGCAGGAATTAGGGAGAAGTAAGTTTGTTTCTCTTGATGATAAGGTGAAAAACATACATATGGATCATCTGAACGCCTCGATATATACGGATTCGGCAAGTTATTCCTACCGTCTGGACAAGAACAATGTTGACCCCGAGCAGGAACAGGCAGAGCTTGCCTCGGTCAGGATTAAATATAATGGCCTGATTGACAGCATGACGAAAGAATTTGCCAGGATTAAGAGTGTGATTAAGTAAAACTGCCGTGGGATGGCGGTTGGGACAAGAACGCCAGCTGAGGCATAAGAGTATGGAGGTAACGGAGATGTCATTGTTTCAGTCATTTAATATCAATACGTCCGGCCTGACCGCACAGCGGTTTCGTATGGATGTGATTTCTGAGAATGTTGCAAATGTAACGACCACCAGGACGGAGGATGGGACTCCTTATACAAGGAAAATCGTGACTTTTGAGGAGAAGCGGACAACTCCTTTCAGCAGGGTTCTGGAGGATACCAGGGAAGCTTTTTTGGGGAACGGCGTGAAAGTCAGCCGCGTATCTGAGGATACGGAGAGCGACTATATCATGAAGTATGAGCCTTCCCACCCGGATGCAGACGAAAACGGTTATGTATCATATCCGAATGTGAATATTATTACCGAAATGACAAATATGATAGATGCCAGCCGCGCTTATGAAGCGAACCTTACAGCGTTTGAGACCAGTAAGGCAATTGCTTTGAAAGGGTTGGAGCTTGGCAAATAGAGTACAGGGAGGCTGTTTAAATGGATATTCCAGCATTAAATAATGTAGTTCCGAGTTATCTCAGCAATGTTGCAGATGCGGCTCGTAAAATCGGTTCTCAGGATGAGGGGTTTGATAGCGTGCTGCAGTCTATGATGAATATGGTCAATGAGACGAATTATACGCAGAATAAGGCGGAAGAAGCGACGATGCAGTTTGAACTTGGTTATGCGACCAACACGCATGACCTGAATGCAATTCAGGAGAAAGCCACGATAGCGCTGAATTATACCATTGCTGTCAGGGACAGGATGTTGGAAGCATACAAAGAGATAATGAATATGCAGGTTTAATTTTTGAAGCAGATTGAATTTGGTAGGAGATGCATATGCAGGAGAGATTAAGAAACATACCCAAACAATTGTTGGAATGGTGGAATAAATTTTCAGTAAAACAGAAGACGTTGATGGCGAGCATAGCGCTGGCAGTCATAGTTGCCTTGGTGATTGTTGCCAAGGTGCTGACGACCCCTACGATGGTGCCAATCAGGACCTGTGAAGATACCAAAGAAGCCGGTGAGGTCAAACAGCTTCTGGAGGGGGAAAATATTAAGTACGAAGTTTCCAGTGACGGACTCAGTTTTTCCGTCAAGGCTCAGGATGAGGCCAACGCGGCAATCCTTCTTGGGCAGAATGGAATCCCTGCTGCCGGTTATGATATTAACACTGTGTTTGAGGGAGGATTCAGCAATACGGAATCCGATAAGACGAAAAAATATCAGCTTTATCTGGAAGACCGGTTAGCACAGCAGCTGCAGAAACTCGATATAGTAGATAGCGCATGGGTAAAGCTCAGCATGCCGATAGATGACGGAACGGTATTGGCGTTAGAGGAAGATACATATGCGGCGGTTACGCTCTCCCTCAGAGAAGAGATGGATGAGGAGCGTGCAAGCGCTCTGGCAAAATGGATTGCCACGGCGGTAGGCAATGACAGTACGGACGATATCTCCATTATAGATACGGAAAACAATGTGCTGTTTTTAGGCGGAGACAGTTCAACCGCGGTTGGAGCGGCGAGCGGACAGCTTTCTTATAAGACGAAAGCAGAGAACATGGTAAAAAGCCAGGTCAAGGAAGTTGTCTTGGGTACGGGCGTATATGACAGCGCTTCCGTAGGACTGAACCTGGAGATGAACTTTGATGAGACGGAGGAGACGGACAACAACTACTATACCCCGGAAGGAACGGATCGCGGTCCGGTGTCAAGCGAGAGTATCCTTGAGAAAGAGGCTACCGGAGGGACGGGCGGAACGCCCGGAACAGACGCCAATAATGGCGATGACACCACATATGTATTGCCGGATGGCACAATAAGCAGTGAGACTATCTCTGACATAGACAGACAGTATCAAACAAGCCAGAAAGTTACTACGAGAAAAAGCGGACCAGGCAATGTAGATAAGGAGAATTCGTCCATTACGGTGGTGGCAAACCAGAACCGTTATTACAGCGAGGCGGCGCTGCGCGCCAGCGGTGAACTGGATGATATGACGTTTGATGAATTTGTGGCTGCCAACCGTGATAAAGTTAAGCTCGACGTTGATCAGGATTTTGTGCAGATGGTGGCGAAAGCGACTGGATTTCCCGAAGATAATATTGTGATTGTGGC
>CANOHX010000275.1 GCA_947565885.1 uncultured Lachnospiraceae bacterium | reverse complement strand
GCTGCATTGCTGCTGCTAATTGTCGCCCCTCGTGTAGGGGCGACAATTAGCAGCAGCAATGCAGCAGAAAGAAACAGATTTCAATTCTCGCCCCTACACGAGGGGCGACGATTGCCCAAAGCATTTCTTTTGTCTTGTCCCCCATTTCAATTCTCGCCCCTACACGAGGGGCGACAGCAAAAACCGACAAAATTCCATCTGTTTCTGCTATATAATTAATCTATTTTACCAATAGAAGATGACTTCTTCAATGCTATACAAAAAAATCTCTTCTCCCATAAGTACTATGTGGAGGGTTTCCTCAAAAATTTCTGCGCCGACCTCCCTGCAAATCATGTATGAGATACATCTGCGCAGCAGTTAGAGAAATGCCAGCTAAATCCATTCTCCCTTAGAATATCAATGCACTGCCAGCCTGAACCAAAGGCTCCTTGCCCATGACCTCAATCTTGTGCTGATAGGAATTCCCCAGTCTGTAAAAGCGCACGGAATCATTTTCTTTATCAATGGCATCTGAAAGCGCTGATTTCAATACTACAAGCTCTGCAGCATCCACCAGAACCTCAAAAACAGAATTCTGCACACGCACACCATATCTCTCACAAATCTTTGCCACCTTGCGCAGCCTCTTCGCCCCCGCCGCCTCTGTCGTATTCACATCGTAAGTGACTACCAGCATCATTTTGAATCACCTCCAGACAAAAGGCGGATAGCAGTCCAAATCCCCACGTAAAACCCGCGCAAACAGCATTGCCTGCGTATATGGAATCAAGCCTATCGGTATCTTCTCTTTCAAAAATGGATGTAAAATCTGTTCCTGCTTCCTCTCCCTCCAGCCATTGATGACAGTCCTGCGCCCCTTTTCATTCAAGAAGACAGCATCGCAGTCCGTCTCAAAATCTTTCTGCGACAATTGCCCCTTGTTAAATAAGGACAAGACAAAGCGGTCGCACAGCGGCGCGCGCAGTTCCTCCATCAAATCTAATGCCAAAGAGGGGCGTCCTGGCCTTAATGTATGCAAATATCCTGCCGCTGGGTCAAGTCCTACTGTTTCCAATGCAGAACGCATGTCATGCGTAAGCTGGGTATAGACAAAGGACAAGACTGCATTGACCTCGTTCAGAGGCGGTCGGCGGCTGCGCGTTTCAAAATGAAACCCATTTTGCCCGGCAAGCATATCGTCAAACCGGGAAAAATATGCGGTCGCCGCCGCCCCTTCCACGCCGCGCATGGAATCAACCGTCTGGCATTCATCCAGCTTCTTGGCTATATTGCTGAGCGTTTCCGCCCCCTGATATAAATGCTCTTCTTTTTCTAGCTCTTTGCTTGTGCGGGCGTAGCGCATCAGCACATTTTTGCCATTGTAAATCTTTCCATACAGGATGTCCCTCACCAAACGGCAGGAAAATGCGTCATCATCCACTGCCTGATACTGTTTTTTTCTCAACAAAACATTTCCGCTTACCGGACCGCAGACCCTGCCATAAAATCTCCCATACATATCCAGAAAGACCATCGTGATATTATACTTGGAGCAAAAAGACAACAACGAAGTCGATACGGAATTTTTACCGAAAAATACAATAGATTCCACCTGATTTACCGGAACAGATGCTTTCTCCTCACCGCCAATGGAAATACAGATATTATCATTGCGGTGATATAGATAGCTCTCCGGCGTCATAATATACATTGTTTCCAGCATATGCTTCATATCTCATCTGCCCCCTTTGCTGCCAACGCCAAATCTTTACAGTACTTCTCTGCAGAACGCCCAACCTTTGGCATACAGAGTTCACGCAGCGAACAGCGTTTGCATTTCGTGCCGTAATCCGCTGCCGGAATTACCATTCGCTCCCGGATATCCTGCAGCTTCGCTATTGTATCATTTACTTTGCCACGCAGTTCTTCTGTCAATGGTACCGGATATCTCCGATGGGAAGAGGTATAAAACAACGCGCCTTCCGCGATAGAAGTATGGTACATTTCTTCCAGGCACATCGCCTGGGCGCACAGCTGAATCTCATATTCCTCTTCTGCGCGCACCTTGCCATGTTTGTATTCAATCGGATACAGCCGCACCGCAAAATCCACCGAAGGAATTGTGCAGCCATCGTCATCCGCTGTCGCCTCAATGCAGTCACATTTCCCTGTTATCCCAAGCCTTTCGGAAAATACGGCATACTCATACAATTTAACTTCCTTGCCGCGCCGCTCCACCCTCTGTGTGTGCACACGCCTATGCTCCATGCGCCCTTTCGCCGTATCGGCGCTTTCCTGCCAAATCTGTTCATTCATGATAAGCGCTGCCCGCCGCAGACAATAACCCGCCTGGGTCAGCTGTGAAATCAGCAGGTAATCTTTGTCATCGTTCACAGAACCACTTCTCCCCCTCCTCTAAATGATTCCAACTGATTTCTCCATAGGGGTCGCTCTGAAATCCGACTTCCACTCCTTTAGGGAGGTTCTTGATATCGACCCATGCTTCATAATCGCGGTAGCTTCTGGGATATTCCACATCCTGCTTCTTGGAAACCTGTACCAGTTCAAACAATTTATGTGCCGGCGCACAGCCCAATTTCGCCTGGCGGACACGCTGCTCTTCATCGCTGTCCGTACCCACATGCTTAAAAATAATCAATGGGGAAACGACTGACATCTGCCCCTTGCTGGCGGAATGGTCATGCTCATACATATTTAAAATAGATTCAAAGAGGATTTTCAGATCATTCTCGTCAAATCCCGTCTCACCTGCCAGATTTGCACTGATAAACCCACGCACCTCATACAGACCGAAGGGAATCAGCTGCTTTCTGCCCATGGTGCGAAGCTTATCTTCCGGCGTTTCCTGCTCCTTTTCCAGATAGGCTTCCATAGTTTCCGCTTTCGCCTTATCCGTTACCGCCATGCGCGTGATTGACATATCCAGCGGCAATATGCGGTCAAGGCTGGTGGCAAACGTAATCTGCACCGGGCCCCTGACCTGCCCCGCATTGGGTCCCGTGGACATCACTGCGCCAAAGGTACGCACATCGTAAAACAATTCACATGCTTTCCGGCGTCCGGCATAGACAGCCTCTTTCTCCTTCGCGCAGTCCTCAAAACCTGCCTCCCTTTTTGCCCGCGCAATATGGCGGTTGATATTGGTAGACTGCTGTATGATGATATTCATGCCATCTTTATCATGATAAGCCAAATCCACATAATTGCGGATACGGCGTTTTGTCGCCACGTCTGAAATATAGCCCTTCATGGTCTCCGGGTCCATGCGCGGCGTATTGTCCATATCAGGATCCCCATTAGGGTTTGCATTCACGCAGGATACATAATACATAAATTCATAACGGTTCTTGATTGCCATTTTCTATTCCTCCTCATCCTTTGCCAGTTCTGTCTCATCCTCATCCA
>CANOHX010000274.1 GCA_947565885.1 uncultured Lachnospiraceae bacterium | reverse complement strand
CAGATGTGATCTTAGAGCATTTCAGTTTGACAAGATTTTTCTATTAACGGAATTGGAGGATTTAAGAATAGAAGATTCTGTCCTTAGCGATGTGCCGAAGGTAATATTTAGGATGGCTGGCCTCAAAGGCTTATCCTTTTCAGAGACAGAAATCAAGGAACTGCCCGATAATCTGAAAAAATTAAAGAATCTGGAATATCTGGGATTGAACAGGGTAGGAATGAATCAGGTACCCGCATTTATAGGTGAACTCACAAATCTGACAAGTCTTTATCTGGGAGGAAATCATATTGAAGAATTGCCAATAGGGATGAAAAAGTTAACGAAGTTAGAGCATTTGGCATTATGGGAAACATTGTTAGAGGAATTGCCGGACTGGATTTGTTCTTTTACACAACTCAGAGGGTTGTATCTCGGGGGAATTGAAAAGCTGCAGAAACTTCCGGAAGACATTGGTAATCTGACAAATCTGGAAAAATTGTATCTGGATGGAACAGGGGTATGTGAGCTTCCGGAAAGCTTTGGCAGATTAACCAATTTAAAAGAGTTGCTTTTATTTAATACAGATGTGAAAAAGTTTCCAACGCTATCCAGCTTGGAACATTTGGAAGGCTGTAATTTAAGCAATATGGTATTGGAAAGGATTCCCAGAGAATTCATCAATACAAAGATGAAAATATACATGAACGAAGTGTATGTTGAGGGAGGTTTGAATCTTACCAACACCAAGCTGCTATGCCAGCCTATCAGCCTGTTTGCCCACGAGAAGGAATTTATCTATGCCTATTATGACGAAGAGAAAATACATCTAAACGAGACGAAAGTCGTCTTTCTCGGTGATGGAGAGGCGGGCAAGAGCCACATTATCGCGCGGCTGATGAAAGAGAACCAGCTGCTGGAACAATTTGAAGAGGAGGCGACGCCCGGCATTGCCATTTCACAGAAATCGTGTGAGATTGGCAGAGAAAACGTCCGTCTGCAGATTTGGGATTTCGGCGGGCAGGAGATTATGCATTCCATGCACCGGTTTTTCCTCACTGACAGGACCTTGTATGTCATTGTCGTCAATGCCCGGGACAATACCCAGGATGAGCGGGCGCAGTACTGGCTGAATAATGTGAAGAATTTTGCTGATGGCTGCCCGATTATCCTGGTTTTAAATAAGATAGACCAGAATCCCACGGCCAGCCTCAATGAGCGGATGCTGCGTACAGATTACCCGCAGATTAAGGAAATTATCAAAATGTCCGCGCTGAAAAGCCCGCAGGAGGAGTTTGCGAAATTGATGGAGAACATTGTCGCTTCAGTAAGGAGGTTTGACAGTTATGCCATGGAATTTCCTGTCTCCTGGAATCGCATTAAGACGGTCTTGGAAGGGATGGACAGCAATTATATTACCGACAAGCAATACCGGAAGATATGTAGGCAGAATGATGTGGAGGACGAGCAGATACAGAATTGGCTTTTGGACTGGTTCCACGATTTGGGCGTCAGTTTCAATTACCGCAAGAAAGATTTGCTCTTGAGCGGCTATATGGTACTGCGCCCTACCTGGATAACGAATGCCATCTATATCATATTGTTTAACGGCAACGCATATGCCAGAAATGGGCTGATTGCCATAAATGATATTGTGAAATTACTGCAAAACCCGCCGAAGTCAGTGGAAAAAATCACCTATGATGTGAACGAGATGCCCTATATCCTGGGCGTGCTGCGGCGTTTTGAGATTTCTTATGCCGTAGATAACGATAATGAATTCATCCCCATGATGTGCGATAAGAACCAGCATGAGGATGCGGAGGCGTTTCTTGAAGGTGATTGCCTGGAATATTATATGCAGTATGCTTATCTGCCGAACAATGTGCTGCACAAACTGATGATTAAGATGCGCGATGACCTGGACCGGGATAAGATATGGCTGACCGGCATGATTCTTTGCGCCAGGGAAGGCAATATTTCCGCCTTGGTGCGCATGCACGACAGGCGGATGGAGATTTATGTAAAGAGCGCGAATAGCGATATTCATTCACCCAAAGAATATTTGAGCGAAATCAGGGACAACCTCCTGAGAATTAACAGGGAATTGAATCTGACGGCAGAAGAATATATTGTATATAAGGAAAGTGATGATTCAGAAGATATAAATTACCAGACCTTGCTCATCTACCTAAGCTCTGGGGAGAACGAATATTTTTCTACAGTTTTCCGCAAGAAGATACCAATTAAGGCTATTCTGGGGATTGTGGAGAGCGAGACGGACATCCAGTCGATTATTCATTTCTGTATGCAGAACAAAGAGGTGGACTATGCGTCCGTGAAACGTATGTTAAGCGAGGAGCACAGCAGGAGGATTTACCGTGAACTGGAAGAAGCCATTGTGGAATGCGGCGCAATGATTCAAGGGGATTCCTTGCAGATTTTAGAAGGCAAAGAGAATGACAGGAACACTTATTTTAGGAATATGCTTTCTGCCAGCAAAAAGTTTATTGTCTGCGACCAGACGTTAAATGGACGTTCCGCCAACCAAAAAGCGGCAGGAGAACTTGATTTGCTGATTAAAGATGTAAGGCAGCAGCCGCTGGCGGTGATTGAAGCCCTGACCTTATCGTCTGTAGATAAAAACTATATTTCAGAACATATCGATAAGCTGTTTTTGTATGATACCTGGGGGTTAATTAATAATTATATTCTTGTGTATGTGGAGAACCGTAATTTCGCAGGATTCCGGGAGAGATACCAAAACTACATTTCCCAGTATCAGTATCAGCAGCCGGTAGAATATCTGGGGACAGAAGAAAAGCAGGCCAACGCCGAGACGGCAATTTTCGATGTCTCGATTTCGCGGAATGGACAAGAGGGTGTGGTTACGCATATCTTGATTCATCTGCACAAGCCATGATGATGTGTGTAAGAAGGGGGTGTGATTTGCATGGATATTAAATGATTGTATATTGTTAATAGGCGTTTGAGTGCCGGAGAGATTATCACCAAAGAAATCTATCAGGAAATAATTTATCAGGATATGACAAGGAGGAATAAAAAATTGGCTGATTATGTAAAAATTAATAAGAATGATGCTGGGATTGACGTATGGTTTTATAATGAGGAGGATAAGCCTTTTGCGATTGGTGAAAAAATGAATGAGATAAATGAAGAAGCATATATGAATGGCTATAACTGGGATGCTTTTTTCAATTATTATCTCACTAAAAACGCGCCAGACATTTTGGAGGGTATGGACAGCGATCCAGAAGCAGGTTCTTATGCTGCCCATTTTGAACGGACCGAAGAGAATGAGGAAAAAGCAGAGCGTTTCGTAGAAATCATTGTTTCCTTAATTGAAAACGAAGAGGAGCTGTATCGTATTGTGCGGGAAGAAGGCGGAGAAATTGAGTGGGATTAATGATGTTCAACGAATCTGCCAAGATTTTTTTTCGTTGCGTGAATGAAACGGATTTGCCAAAGATTTGCTTTTCGTTGCGTGAATGAAACGGATTTGCCAAAGGTTTCATTTTCGTTTAACTG
>CANOHX010000273.1 GCA_947565885.1 uncultured Lachnospiraceae bacterium | reverse complement strand
GCCCTGATAAGCCTCATTCCGGCTGATACCGCCGCTTGATTCATCATACAGATATGCCTCGTTGTTATAGAAATTTCCATCGTTGACACAGAGGTATACCTGGCGGTCTGCAAACATTTCTACATTATTGCACTCTGCAATCCGGTACTGGATACCATCTTCCACCATTTCAGAATAGCCGCCGTCCATCGTCATGCTATTATAGATTGCCGGATTCAGACCCTCTATCAACGGCGAAACGAAAAACGGGTCTTCTCCATACCCCTCCTCGCTGGTATCCGGCCTTGGCGTACCGTCCACGTTTTCGATTGCCGTAACCACATAAGTTCGGTCGTCTAACACATTTCCGTTCTCATCCCATCCCTCATACTGGCTGAGGTTTTTCCCTGACACTATGCCCAACAATGTAATCCGGTAATTACCGTATTCCTGAACCTCATTGACTGCCACTGCCTCCTCACCTTGAAATGCCGCTGCAAGTTTCTGGTCCTCTGCCGTCTGCGCCACCTGTTCCGGGGTCAGGTACCTCCACGCCGCATATGCGGACGCAGAACCTGCCACAATTACCGCTGCTGCTATCATGGCTGCTGCCGGAATCCGAAATCTTCTATTCTTTTCACTCATAGTCTCGCTCTCCTTTTCCTGAATCTTCTGAATTATCCTCTGATTTAACCAGTAGTCTGGCTCTTCCTTGGAGGAAAGGGCATTTTTTAATAATTGATCGATATCATGTTTCATCTAAAACAACCTCCAATTCTTTTTTTAACAAGGCTCTTGCTTTGTGAAGCCGGCTCTTTACCGTTCCCTGGGGAATTTCCATTACGTTGGCAATTTCCTCCACGGAAAGCTGGAGGGTATAATAAAGGTACACCGGAATACGGTACTTCTCTGCCAGATTTCCCACTGCTTTCCTCACCTGTATTTCCAATTCCCGCCGGAACACTTCGGCTTCTGCAGAATTTTCCTGGCCCAGGCAATCCTCTTTTGCCGTTCCCTCTGTGAGTGCACAGGTTCCGGCAATTCTCTGCCTCCAGGCAAATTTGCGCCTACGGTTTTTCCAAATGCGGAGCGCAACAGATACCAGATAGCTTCTGGGGTTCTGTTCAAAATCAATCTTCTCTTCCAATTCTACTGCCTTTAAAAATGTGTCCTGGTAAAGGTCCTCCGCCTCCTGCCGGTTTCCGGTAATCCGGCTGCAGAATGTAAATATATCTTTTCCATACTCATGAATGCACTGTTCCAGCTGTACTCTGTTCATTGTTTCCTCCAACGGCATACTGCCATGCCTTACAGACGTCTTTCAGGCTTTTTGCCCTTTCACCTGTACATTGTAACAACTTTTGGTTTGGTTCGGTAAAAAATTCGATTTTACGCACTATCAGAAAACTGCCCTATCTATGGTTTTGCCAATAATTATTGTACAGATAAAAAGCAGGAAAAGTTTTGAACAAACCAGAAGCATATACAGAGGTAACGGAAAATTTGGAAGATATACTGAAAAGGGATGGATTATCGATAGAAAAATCAAAAGAATTATCGTACCATACCAATTTAGGCATGCGTCTGAAACAGAAAATTCTACATAAATTTTTGAAAATATAGTATTATTTATAAAATTTTGGTATGATATGAATTGGGCAGACAATGTCTGCTCAATTCGATTTGGAGGTGCATATATGGCAGAAAGCCAAAATGTTGAATGAAAAGAATCGTGGCGTGACGAATATCTGAAATGGATATGCGGATTTGCCAATGCACAGGGCGGAAGAATTTATATTGGTACAAATGATGATGGAACGGTCATTGGGGTTAAGGACAGTAAAAAACTTATGGAAGATATCCCAAACACGGAATTCAAAAAATCAAAGACAGCTGCATTTTGGCAGGAAATGATATTCCGGAATATAAAGTGAAAAGAGAAGATATTATGGTTCTGTTTCGGAGTTCATACAACAAGAATACCCAAGATGATACCCAAGATAAAGCTTTGACAGATAAAGAAAAGCAGATACTTCGTATATGCAAAGAAAAAAGGAGTAAACAGGAAATTGCAACTCTTATGGGATACAGAACGATAAAGAGCATAAAACCTGAAGTGGACTCCTTATTGAATAAAGGGAAACTTAAGATGTCAATCCCAGATAAACCTAAGAGTAAAAACCAGAAATATATTGCGACCAGAGACGAGAATATACATTAAAACAAATTATTTGTTTGGAATGGCTCGGGATTCACAGATAAAGAGGTGATTGGAACGACAGAAAGAGAAATTTTTGCTTCAGACAGCGAATTCATAATATGCGTGATATCTGATAAGGATAGAAAAGATTATGTAGAATTACACAGACAGTTAAATGGGGAAACATCACTATATTTGAATCCCTTATCAAAAGATATGGTGTGGGAACAAACATTAAATCATTCAGAAAGTGTTTTTTCCTTGTTTACAACAAATGGAGATTATTGCGGAAGTATAGAATTGAAGCATTCGGATAGTAATATGCCGGAAATCGGTATTGATTTGTTGGAAAGTAAAAGAAATAAGGTTTATGAAAGGATATTAAAGATATGATTAAAATACTTTTCGTCTGCCATGGCAACATCTGCCGTTCGCCGATGGCAGAATTTGTTATGAAAGACATCGTGATGAAAGAAGGAATCGCAGATAAATTTTATATTGCCAGCGCGGCGACCAGCACCGAAGAAATCGGCAATCCGGTCCACTATGGAACCAGAAACAAACTGGCGCAGGTCGGAATCTCCACCTCTGGCAAATACGCGGTACAGATGAAACGCAGCGACTACCAGAAATATGACTATATCATTGGCATGGACAGCTGGAATTACCGGAACATGCTGCGGATTGCCGGCAAAGATAAGGAGGAGAAAATCAGCCTTCTGCTCGATTACACAGACCATCCGAGGGACGTGGCAGACCCCTGGTATACTGGAGATTTTGAAAAGACTTATGAGGACGTGGTGGTAGGCTGCCAGGGCTTCCTTACATATTTGCGGCAGCAAGGGAAATTATCATAACCACCACTGCCATCTTTAAATTGACTGCGCAATGTAACATTCTGTGCGCGCGAGCAGATTACGAAGCAATCAACTTCATTTTCGCGCGCTGCGCATTTGCCTACCTCTCCTCAATCCAGGCGAATCACCGAGTTTGCAATCCGTTTCTCATTGCCGACAAGCGTTGTGTAGAATCTCTGCCCTATGCCATAAAGCAGCAGCTTCAAATCATTCTCATTTCCAATCTCAAAGGAACCATTGGCGCGTTTAAGCGTTGGGCAGTAATCTCCGATATATGTAAAAATCTTCTCCTGCTCCTCTTTCTGCAGATGGGAAAGCGTATCCTCCGCCAAGGCAATGCGCTTTCTGTTGGCTGTCTTCACCTGTCCAGCATAAAAATCATTTTTCAGGGTTATAAAATCACGTTCCAAAAAACGCTCTGTCTCATCTTCCGTTGTCTCCCGGTAAAGCTGGTCTATGCCTTTAAATATCCCTGTGACCGAAGCAAGCTTACGGAAATAAAGTTTATCTTCTGCGGAGAACTCCTCAAAATCCACGGAA
>CANOHX010000272.1 GCA_947565885.1 uncultured Lachnospiraceae bacterium | reverse complement strand
TGCCGGTACCAATAATAATAACAGTACTAACAATAATAACAACAATAGTAATAACCACGACAACAATAATGACAACCATGAAAATGACCATGAGGACGACCATACACAGGTACATCCTTTATAGAAAGTTTTGTGGTTAGGAAGAACCCCCGAGAGTATTTAAAGTACAATCGGGGGTTTTGTGCAGAGCTGTTACAATTAATAGTCCTACAGGGCAAAAAACAGTTGAGAAATATCATCCCATGAAGTATGATAGAAGTACGATGTGTATGATAATCGAAAGGTAAGGAGGAAGAACATGGATTACAAGGAACTTTACAACCAGTGGCTGGACAACCCCTATTTTGATGAGGCTACCAAGGAAGAGCTTAGGGGCATTGCAAATGACGAGAAAGAGATTGAGGAACGCTTTTACATGGACTTGGAGTTTGGAACGGCTGGACTTCGCGGCGTGATTGGCGCGGGAACGAACCGCATGAATATTTATACGGTGCGCAAGGCAACCCAGGGGCTGGCGAATTATATTGCTTCTGTGAACGGACAGGCAAAGGGCGTGGCAATCGCTTTTGATTCCCGGAGGATGTCTCCAGAATTTGCTGATGAGGCAGCTTTGTGCCTGGCGGCAAACGGCATCAAGGCTTATGTGTTTGAATCCCTGCGCCCAACGCCGGAACTTTCCTATGCAGTGAGGAAGTTAGGCTGTATTGCAGGAATTAACATTACCGCCAGCCATAACCCACCGGAATACAATGGCTACAAGGTTTATTGGGAGGACGGCGCCCAGATTACTCCGCCCCATGACAAAGGCATCATGGATGAGGTGAAAAAGGTAACGGACTATGCCACGGTTAAGACCATGGACAAGGAGAAAGCTGTCGCAGATGGCCTGTATGTGACGATTGGCAAAGATATTGACGATCCCTATATCGAAGAACTTAAGAGCCTGGTGCTCCGCAAAGACTGCATTGATGCAGTGGCAAAGGATTTGAAGATTGTATATTCCCCATTGCATGGGACCGGGAATATACCGGTACGCCGTGTGCTCAAAGAGCTGGGATTTGAAAATGTCTATGTCGTGCCGGAGCAGGAGCTGCCGGATGGAGAATTCCCCACAGTCAGCTATCCCAATCCTGAGGCGGAAGAAGCGTTCCAGCTTGGCTTAAAGCTCGGCAAGGAAGTAGATGCCGATTTGATTCTTGCCACAGACCCGGATGCAGACCGTCTTGGCGTTTATGTGAAAGATGCGAAGAATGGAGAATACCATAGCCTGACTGGAAATATGTCCGGCTGCCTGATTGGCGACTATGTCATCAGCCAGAGGAAAGAGCAGAAAGGGCTTCCGGAGGACGGGGCATTTATCAAATCCATTGTTTCCACCAACATGGCGGATGCAATTGCAGATTATTATGGGATTGCGTTGGTAGAAGTCCTGACAGGGTTTAAGTTTATTGGGCAGAAAATCCTTGAATTTGAGAACAGTGGCAAGGGAACCTATCTCTTTGGCATGGAAGAAAGCTATGGCTGCCTGACCGGAACTTATGCAAGGGATAAAGATGCAGTGGTGGCTTCCATGACATTGTGCGAGGCAGCCGCTTATTATAAGACAAAGAACATGACCTTATGGGATGCCATGATTGCCATGTATGAGCGTTACGGCTATTACAAAGACGACGTAAAAGCGATTACCTTAAAGGGCATTGAAGGGCTTGAGAAGATTCAGGAAATCATGAATACCTTGAGGGAGAACACGCCAACGGAAATCGGCGGCTATCAGGTAGTTTCTGCAAGGGACTACAAGGCGGATACCATCAAGGATATGGCGACAGGTTCGGTGACGCCCACAGGGCTTCCGAGTTCCAATGTGCTCTACTATGACCTCACGGATGCTGCCTGGGTATGCGTAAGGCCTTCCGGGACAGAGCCTAAGGTTAAATTCTATTACGGCGTGAAAGGCAATTCCCTTGCAGATGCGGACGAGAAGTCTGAGAAGCTTGGCAAAGAAGTACTGGATATGATTAACAAAATGTTGTAAATATTTTAGGTACAAGAGGGCTGGGCTGTTGCAAAAATGCAGCAGCCCAGCTTTAAAATTTGACTTGACAGTAAGGGAGAGATATATTCTTGGTATTGCATTTTATTATCAATAATTTTGGTAAAATAGAATCAGCAGACATATCGTTGGATAATCTGGTAGTTTTTGTCGGCAATAATAACAGTGGCAAAACGATGGTTATGCAGCTTTTGTATGGAATCAGAAAGGAATTGGTAAATTTCCCTTCCATAGTTTCTGGGGCAAAACAATCTGAGTTGAACGGTCAATATTTGATTCGTTGTGACCAGGAGTGGTTTCAAGAAGCAGAATCACAGGTAAATGCATATCTTGCTGAAACAAAGCAGCAGATTATAGAAAATATTTTTGGAATGCCGATTTCAGTTGGAGAGATAAAAATAGCCTTGGAGGGTACGGAATCAGCATATTTTGTATGCAGTGTTTCTGAATATCAGGATAGGGAGACAGACGAGCGACAGACAGGATACAGCATAGATATCCGCCAGTATGAGAATGGAAAAAATATAAAGTCTTTTGAAAGCCAAATTTCTGCGGTAGACACTCCCAAAGCCGCGGTTAGTAAGGCGTTGGAGAGCGTGTGGAAGATTTTAATCTGCAGGGTGATTCTCCAGAGGTAAATTGGAGAAGATTTGTCGGCTATCATTTCTTTTCACAGTTTCAGCCAGGTCGTCTTGACACGGATTTAGAGCTGTTTGATAAGATTTGTGTCCAATCTGCAGAATTCCCGCAGGTGCATGGGGCTTTTTTCCTGATGAACGACCAGATTATTAGTGAGCCGCAGGATATAGATGATATTCTGCAGAGAGACCAGAAAGGACTGCTGGAACTGTATTTTCTAGTTGTCGGCAATATGGATAATCTTATACAGCAGTTGGAAAGGCTCTTGCTTAATCTGGATGAGATAGGCAAGGAGGAGGAATGGATTCATATTTTGTCGTATGCGATGTCTCGGGAAGTTATTTTACGGTGGGAAGATAATCCGAAGCTGACAGTAGTATCTTACAACACGGACAATGGGAAAGCTAAAGCAGATTTTAGCGATAGAATCAGAAATGGGTTCTCTGATGTAAGCAGTATTGCCATAGATAAGAGGCGTCTGTTGGACATTGTCAATTCCAATGAGAACAGTTACCGGGCGGAACTGACGTGTAACATAGCTTCACTCATACGTGGAGGGAGCGAAAAGCTGGGGAATGCCTACATTACATGCATATCGGCGCAGGAATTGGTGAAACTGATGGTAACTTCAGATGGATTGCTCCGGCGGAATATGTTTGATGATAACGTGAGGGATTCCCAGGGATTTTCAGCCGTCAACCAAGAAATTCTGTCAACGTTGAAAGAATATCCTGAGCGGTTTGTTCTGTTTAATAATGGAATTACGATTGCATGTAAAACAATCAAACCGGAGAATGGGAAGTATGTGTTGGAGTCAGGTAAGTGGGCATCAGAAAATATATTATGAGAGGCGTTCCAAACAGTATGCATCTAATGTGCAGATTAAGCCAC
>CANOHX010000271.1 GCA_947565885.1 uncultured Lachnospiraceae bacterium | reverse complement strand
AATAGTTTCACAGAGTTCTCTTAGCAGTAAAAGCTTGCCGCTCTCTTTCTCTGCATAAGCAGACTGCCCTAAATATTGGTCTGGATGGTTGCAGATTTGCTTCAATTTCATGATAGTCGTTAACACGATGCCACTGCGCTTAATTCCTTCCGTCTCCTGAATCAGCCGCTCCATATCCGCTACCACCTTGCGGTACAAGACTATCTGCTTCTTGGTGAGGGTCACATAATCTACCGTCTCCAGTTTTTCCGGCAAATCAGAAATAATGTTCTTATCCGTTTTCACACGCCGCAGCATAAAGGGAGATACCATGGTTTTTAACTTCATGTATCCTTCAGGATGCTCCTCCAACTGTTTGCAGTATTCACGGAACTCCTCAGAACCCCCTAAAAGCCCTTTGTTCAGAAAATCAAACAGGGACCAAAGGTTTGTGAGGTTATTTTCTATCGGCGTTCCGGTCATGATAATACGCATTCTCGATTTCAGCTTTTTAATCTCCCTGGTCTGCTTGGTTCCAGGATTTTTAATCGCCTGCGCTTCATCAAGCACCACACAGTCCCATTCCACCTCCTGCAGTTCCTTGATTCGCGCTGCCATCCCATAAGTAGTGATTGTCAGGAAAGCTTTCTGTTCCTGGAAAATTTTCGTAAGATTGGGCGCAGTCTTCCCATGAAGCAGCAGCACATCCATCTCCGGCGAAAATTTTTCCGCTTCTTTCTGCCAGTTTCCCAACAGGGATGCCGGAATTATCAGAAGCACCCGGGAAGTTTTTTTAGATTTACGCAGTTTTTCCAGATAGGCAAGCACCTGTACCGTCTTGCCCAGCCCCATATCATCCGCCAGACAAGCGCCAAATCCCAGCTTGTCCATGTAACTCAGCCAGGTATAGCCACTCTTCTGGTATGGACGGAGGGTTGCATGGAAACTCTTAGGCAGAGCCAATTTGCGTATATTGTCAGGTTTGCGCAGATTTGCCAAAAGCTCTGACAGCCATTTGCCATTGGAAATAATTGGTCCTACGTCTGCCTTTCCTTCTGGATTGCCTAATTCCATCTGCATAGCGTCCAGAAGCGTTACCTCCTCCGGCACTTCTTCCATCCGTTCCAGAAGTTCCCGGAGCCTTTTATGGTCCACTTCAATCCATTTCCCTTTGAGCAAGGCAAGCCCTTCCGTCTGTGCCAGAAGCATACGGATATCCTCTTCCGTCAGAACCATGCCGTCTGCCGTCAGTTTCGGCTGAACGGAGACCAGCGTATCAAAGCCCAGCATAGATGGTTTTTCCTCCCCCAGGTTTACAGACATTGATACCATGGCTGATTTCTTCTTCCACCAATTGGGAATACGGCATAAAATCCCCGTCTCTTCTATTTTTTCGATATCTTTCAAAAAAATGTAGGCTTCTTCCGCTGTCAGGCGTAATGGGTGGAACATTTCTCCTCGTTCCATGAACTCAGCTATCAGCTCTGATACCTCCGCCGCCCGGTTTAAACAGGACAGAAGCTCAAGAAGCTTTTCCCGCTCATTCCCATACTCCGTCAAAGCATATTTCAGAGGCACATGCTTGACTTTCCCATCCTCACCTGTAGTGGCATAGGTGGCAAGAAAGGCAAACGGAAATCTATCTTCCTTGCTTTCCACCAAATGAAAAAAAATCCGTTCCGGCACATGGAGATGCTGGCTTTTCTCTGTAAGGTACAGCTCTACCGTCCCCTCATAAGCCGCTACCTCCTCTGCAAATATTTCTGTCAGCCGTTTAAAAATATTGCAAATCCATTTCCGGGTTATATATTCCGCTCCTATTGCAAAAGGCACTGCATGCAGCAAATCATCTATCTGGTCCTCTGTCGGCTGTGGCTCTGCCTGTTCCCTGGCAATTTCTAACTCCGGCAGGCTTGTCAGCATTTTCAGATAAGTAATTGATAAAAGATATAAATATCCGCCCGTAGCCGTTAAATTTTTCTCCCTTTCCCCAAATCCCATCTGGTACAATGTACCAAACCTGTCCTGCTGAAAATTTTCCAGCCAAACCTGATTCTCTTTGGTACATTCTCCCGCCTGAACATCTGGATAGAAATCTTTTTCCGTAAAAATAAACTGCAGTCCTCCGGCGCTTGCCCATATTTTATCCATAATCCGCTCCTATTTTACTTTAAAATCTAAGAAAATGCTGATTTAATCAGTATTTCCTTAAGTTTATCACAAGCCTGTTTCCCTTTCCACAAGAAAATGCGATATATTGTCCCTATTGATACCAAGAATATTGTTTTATTTGCATTTTCCCTCAGCCTATAATATACTTATAGAAGAAAACCATACGAGACAAGGATACCACATATGGGAAAAATATTTTGTTTCATGGGAAAAAGCGCCTGTGGCAAGGATACTATTTATAAGCAGATTCTGTCAGATAAAAGCCTTCCGCTCAAGACGCTCATCCCCTACACTACCCGCCCGATTCGGAATGGCGAGCAAAATGGTGTTGAATATTTTTTTTTGACAGAAGAGGAACTGCAGGAACTGGAACAGCAAGGTAAGATTATTGAACTGCGCGCCTACCAGACAGTACATGGAATATGGAAATATTTCACGGTCAACGATTACCAACTCGACCTCGCACATAATCATTACCTGATTATCGGAACACTGGAATCTTATATTAGGCTACAAGAATATTTTGGTGCAGAATCTCTGGTGCCATTATATATTGAATTGGAACCCGGAGAGCGTCTGCAGCGTGCCCTCAACCGGGAACGTCTGCAGGCAGAACCTAAATATGCAGAACTCTGCCGCCGCTTCCTTGCTGATGAGGCAGATTTTTCTGATGAAAATTTATTGCGCTGCAACATATCAAAAGTCTTCCGCAACGATGATTTAGACAAGTGCACGAAAGAGATTTCTTCCTATATAAAAGAGCTCATTTAAATGCTGCAGTTTATTTTACGCCAGTATTTTCTACTTTACAACTAAAAGAAAAAAACCGATACTATAGATAGAAAGGCAGGTGATTTGATGGCGCTGAAAGTAGAACAGCTTACCCCCATGCAGCCAACGGAGGCTCCCCAACAGGTAGAGAAAGCCGATGGCAGCTTTAAGTTCGCCCTGGCTAGCCATATTGAAGAATCTGAACTGCAGGAGAAGTTAAGCGGTCTGATGAAAGATATAACTGACCAGGGGGAGAAGCTTGCAGAACATATGGATATACGGGACATGAAAAGATACCGGGAACTGGTAAAGGATTTCCTCAATGAAGTCGTCAACCGTTCACATAAATTTTCCAGGGAGAATTTTCT
This sequence comes from uncultured Lachnospiraceae bacterium, assembly GCA_947565885.1. GTDB lineage: Bacteria > Bacillota > Clostridia > Lachnospirales > Lachnospiraceae > Petralouisia. Next base: position 296 of record CANOHX010000271.1, on the reverse strand, counting down.
TGACCGGAGAGGACGCCACCGGGTATACGGTATAGTCAAATTGGTCAACAAAAACCTGGATGACCTTGCTGGAGAACTGGTAAAGGATGAAAAAGACCATCTTACTATTTTAAGCAAGGTTGGTGAAATCCGGGGGCTTCTGCTGGATGTCTCAACCTAAACTAAGGAAACACTATTTTAATCAGTGCTTCCTTAGTACAACGAAAATTAAGTCTTTGATATATTCACGCAGGATGATTGATTCAGATACAAGGAAGAAAATCGACGGTGTAGCGGTGGCTACAGCTAGATTTTCT
>CANOHX010000270.1 GCA_947565885.1 uncultured Lachnospiraceae bacterium | reverse complement strand
CGTTCCGGCGAAGAAAAGAACAGTCCCTGCAGTTTCTCTCCCCTGTGCAGAGAAAACCATTCTCCCAGCCTTTCTCCATATGAACCGTCTGCATCACAGACAGCAATTAAAATTTTCCTCAATAAGCCACCTCCATAGCGATTGCATAGCCGATTAGAATTGAAACAGAAAAATGAATGACATGTTGCTTCCCCTGAGATTCCTGCGGATATTTAAGCAATTTGCCGCTTGCCAGCGTCTCTTGCAGATAATTTCCTAATATCCGTAGGCGAGAGATATAATTCTGATGAAAAAGAATCTTACCGAGCGACATAAGCGCCGCCACAAGAAAAGAAACTGCGATTGTGGTATAAAGCACCTGAAATCCCCAGATACCGCCAATCATGGAAAATAATTTGATGTCACCTGCCCCCAAGGCACGTATCAGAAACAATAGATAAAATAAGATAACCGGTATAGAAACGTTTATCAGAAAAACGCCGATTCCTCCCGCTCCTCGTTCCAGGACTTGGAAGAAACATCCAAAAAACAATCCGCTTACAATCAGCCGGTTACTGATCTGAAAGCATCTTACATCCATTACTGCCGCCACGCTTAAAAGCGTCAGGCAGAACAGCATTTTCACCTCCCCAATGTATCACCTCTCTTATGGATAATTCTCCTGTTCGCGAATCAGTGATGTTTTGGATTATAGAACATATCCCTTATGTTGTAAAGTACCTTTGCCGATATTTTTCAATTTTGTGACTATCTTACAAGAACTTGTAAAATAAAATCCCATACACCAGCCCAAAGCCGCCAATACCAAGGGTTCCGATTGTCAAAACATTCACTGGGTTGACCCCTGCCGCCACGGAAATCCCCAAGCTTTCAAGCAATTCGTTAACTACGCAGATGCCCACTGCCCCTGCCGCACAGCGCAATATAAACGCAGAAATCCAACCTGCTTTCTGCTTCATCATCCCCATCAGCAGCACAAGCACGCAGATGCCTGCAATAGCCGCAATCCCATAATAATTTCCCATACCTGTCCTCCTCTGAAATACCCTTAACTCATATATATACTTTCTGGAAAAATTTATGACTTTTTTGTATAGAGTTGGAAGTTTCTGCTTATACTTAAAGTAACAGCAAATCAGAAAAGGAAAGGGATGCACATGTTTCAGACCGCAAAAAAAGAAAACCCTCAGACAACTGCTTACTCTTTACTTTTAGATGACATAGAAAAAGCCAGACATGATCTGGCTCTTGCCTATGATAATTTTGAAAATGCTATGGAACCGGACCTCATTGACTGCTGCATTTATCAGGTAAATGCTTTGCAGATGCGCTACAAATTCCTGCTGACAAAAGCAAAACAGTACAATGAAAACTCTTACGCCAGAAATCCCCTGGAATTCTCTGAATCCTGAAGAGTTTCCGTAAGGCAGCCTTTCTGATAGGTCATGCCAGCTACAACTTGCTGCGTATGCTCCATCAGAGGTTCTGACGTGTCATGACGCGACGCCTCTGCAAAAGCGTCATAAAGATTCTTCAGAATCCTCTTCGCATCCTCAAGATTCTGGGATGTATTTTTACATATCGCCAGTGATAGCAGCTTGTTGACAAACTGGTATTCCGCAAAGAGGCTGCCTGCAATCTCATAATTGAAATCCAAATCATCCATCAGTCTGCAGACCACCTGTTGGGCATGGTTCACGGCACTTTTAAAAGCCGGGTAGTCCCCGGCTTCTTTTGCCTGGATTCCTTCGTCAAGATATGCAAATAATATGTCATACATAATTACAATCATTTCCCCGCGGTTGCAACAGCTCAGCCTACGGGTAAACTCCTGTTTCTTTTCCTGCGTCATCAATTCCTCCCATGTTTCCTGCTGCCCTGACAGCAATTCATGTTCTATTTGTCCGTAATATATTATACAGACAATAAATCGCTCAAAATGTTGTCTGTCTTTTTTATAGGGACAATGTGCTGCGTATTGTTTCGTCTATATTTATTGCAAAAGCTGCAGTACCTGCTGCGGAAGGTCATTTGCCTGGGCAAGCACTGAAGTTGCTGCCTGGGTTAAAATATTGTCTTTGGTGTACTCAGTCATTTCCTCTGCCATATCCACGTCTTCAATCCTGGACAATGCCTGTGTCATATTCTGTTCTGTCAAATCCAGGCTGTCAATCGTGTATTCCAGACGGTTCTGGAACGCACCGATACTGGAACGCGTCTCGCTGACCTTGGCAATCGCCCCATCAAAACTTGTAATTGCACGGCCAGCGCCGGTAACCGTACAGACATTTACTTTGTCAATATACAAGGCTTTGGAAGATATCTCGGGAATGCGTACATCCATCGTCTGATTTTCATTGGCGCCAATCTGAAGCGTCATCGGTCCTAAATCTGCAACCTCCAGGTTGACTTCTCCGTTCGTTCCCGGCTCTACTTCAAACTTCATCTCAAAACCTCCGCGGTCCGTAATCGTTACATAATTGCCGTCCGTAAGGATTGTTGCCTGTGTGCCAAATCCCACATCATTGTCAGAAATATTGATTTCCACATCTTTGCCAGTTGCAGAAGTGTCTGCTCCAATTCCCAAAAATGCTGCCAAATCTGGGTTATCGCATATTATGTTCATCTCTGCGCTGTTCCCATACTCCTCAGAGACAAATACAAGGTTTCCGCCATCTGCCACGCCGCCCGGAATGTAGCCGGCATCTTCTGGCTCACCTCCCTTGTTCGCCAAATCTTTTACTATCAAAAGCTTAACCTCACCGCGCTCTGCCGTCTCACGCAGTTTCTCATAGACCTCCTCAAAAGTCTCGCCCTCTTTAATCTCTACTTCTGCACCATTGATGACAACCTTCCCTGTCGCACCTGCCGGAACCACATCGGCCGCTTCCAAAGGAGCACCGCCTTCTATCACTGCATGTTCTGCATCTGCCGTGACCTCTACTGTATATAAATTAGGAGTAACGCTGTCGGAAATGCCAATACGCTTAATGCCGCGGTTATCGGGATAAACGCGCTGGTCCAACGTACCGTCCAACAAGTTCTTCGTATTGAATTCCGTATCTTTGGATACACGGTCAATCTCATCACGCAGAGAACTGATTTCCAACTGAATCGCCTCCAGGTCATCCGGCGTATTGGTCCCATTCGCCGCCTGAACCGAAAGTTCCCTCATCCTCTGAAGCATCTCATGTACTTCACTTAAAGCTCCGTCTGCCGTCTCCAACACAGAGACGCCGTCCGAAGAATTCCTGGACGCCTGGTCAAGCCCCTTAATCTGGGTTTTCATCTTACTGGCAATTGCCATCCCTGCCGCATCATCCGCTGAACGGTTAATCCTCAAGCCTGTAGACAGGCGCTCAATAGATTTTGACAGACTGTTTTCAGATTGCAGCAATCTTTTATTTGCAACCAACGCTGACATATTGTGATTAATTTTCATAATAGAATACCTCTCTTCTGATTTATTTCTAAGGAAATACTGGTTAAATCAGTATTTCCTTAGATACTCCGTTGGATGCACACGGATTTGCAATGGAAATATGCTGCTTCGCAGCGCAAATCCGGCGCAGGAAACGCTTTAATCAGCGTTTCCC
>CANOHX010000269.1 GCA_947565885.1 uncultured Lachnospiraceae bacterium | reverse complement strand
TGTAGGGAGACAGTAAAATATAGGGAAGCAAATGGTTGGCAGTAAGCGGCTGGACATATTTCTGATATATTTTGCTGTTGACTGGCGCTATCAGTTCATCTAAAAATACAATGTTGGGGCATTGCAGGATTTGTGTGGGTTCTGTGGGGCAAAAGCTGTGCAGGACATTAGCGTTGATGAAAATGCCAAATCCTTCTTCCAGGCGGACAGAAGTTTTTCCAATCTGGACGGACGCAGAACCGCCGTTTGTTACCCAAAATTCCAGATGCGGATGCCAATGCAGCGGGATGGTACAGTTGGAGAAATGGGACGGCTCATCGACATAGTATTGGATAGGAAACGAGGGAGAGCCATGTTGGGTCAGTTCCTGCATATTTTGGTCCAGGGGAAATTCGCAAAATTCCATGATTATGGGATCCTTTCAAAATGTTTGGGAAGATTGTACCATAATTTGAGAAGAAAAGCCATTGTTATAATGAGAATCAGAAGATAAAATGGTAGGAAATTTACTGTTTTCAAGAAGCAATTTTAAAAGGACAGTGAGAATTTGGAGGTATCTGCTATGCAGAAGAATAACAAGAAATTTTTGCACTATGGGCACACGGTAAAAGCATGTTTTGTGGCGTATATCGTCCAGGCAATTGTCAACAATTTTGTACCGTTGCTGTTTTTGATTTTCCAGTCGACATACCAAATCCCATTGTCGGAAATCACCTTGCTGATTACGTTTAATTTTGTTATCCAACTGAGCGTGGATTTGCTGGCAGCCAGGTTTGTCGATAAAATCGGCTATCGCATCTCTATTGTGCTTGCCCATGTGATGTCTGCCCTGGGGCTTGTGCTGTTGGCTGTTTTGCCGGAGGTTTTGCCCAATGCGTTTGCGGGGCTTTTGCTTGCGGTCATGGTGTATGCTATCGGCGGCGGCCTGTTGGAGGTACTGGTCAGCCCGATTGTGGAATCGTGTCCTACAGATAACAAGGAGACGGCGATGAGTATGCTCCACTCCTTTTATTGTTGGGGACATGTAGGGGTTGTGCTGTTATCCACTTTATTTTTTACAATGTTTGGTGCAGGGAATTGGCGGATTCTCGCATTGCTTTGGGCAGCGGTTCCCGCCCTGAACTGTCTGGTGTTTTTGCGGGTGCCCATTTATAATTTATTGGAAGAGGGCGACCCAGGCATGTCAATGAAGGATTTGTTTGCCAATAAGATGTTCTGGGTCATCATGCTGCTGATGGTCTGTGCCGGGGCGAGCGAACAGGCGGTGAGCCAGTGGGCGTCCACGTTTGCGGAATCAGGTTTAAAGGTATCGAAGACAGTCGGGGATTTGGCAGGACCGATGTTCTTTGCCATCCTTATGGGGACATCGCGTTTCTTTTATGGAAAATATGGGGAACGGATAGATTTGATCAAGTTTATGAAGCTAAGTTCCGTGCTCTGCGTTGCCAGTTACTTTCTGATTTCACTCTCGCCTTTTCCGGCACTCAGTCTCGTAGGCTGCGGTCTTTGCGGTCTGTCAGTGGGCATTCTGTGGCCAGGTTCTTTCAGCATTGCCTCCCAGGTGATTCCCAGGGGAGGTACAGTCTTGTTCGCTTTGCTGGCTTTGGGCGGGGATATCGGCTGTTCAGGAGGTCCTACGTTTGCCGGCATGGTCTCTTCGGCAGCGAAAGGGGATCTGCATATGGGAATTCTGGCAGCAGTGATTTTCCCGCTTTTGATGCTGCTTGGCACGACCATTGTTAAATCTGCCAGAGTAGGGAATGGAAGGAAAGACGAGGGCGCGGCAGCCCATTAGGGAAGCGCTGAAGAAAGCGCATCCTTAGAAAAAAATGGAAAAACCTATTGACATACAGGATAAAGTAGCGTATAGTTACCCATAAATACAACCTACTAACTAACTAGGAATAAAAGCAAAGGAGAATCATTATGGGTAAAAAAGGATATGAAAATAGAAATTTAAAATTTGAGACCTTGCAGCTTCATGTGGGGCAGGAGAGCCCGGATCCGGTAACCGATGCCAGGGCAGTGCCGATTTATGCGACCTCTTCTTATGTATTCCGTAATTCTGACCATGCACAGGCAAGATTCAGCCTGCAAGATGCGGGGAATATTTATGGGAGGCTCACCAATCCCACGCAGGATATTTTTGAGCAGCGGATAGCAGCTTTGGAGGGGGGCGTGGCAGCGCTTGCCGTAGCTTCCGGAGCGGCAGCCGTTACTTATACGATTCAGAATCTGGCAAAAGCAGGCGAGCATATCGTGGCTGCCAACAATATTTATGGCGGCAGCTATAACCTGCTGGAGCATACGCTTCCGGAGTATGGCATTACCACAACGTTTGTGGATCCATCCGATGCGGGTAATTTTGAACATGCCATTCAGGAGAACACGAAAGCGCTCTATATTGAGACTTTGGGCAATCCGCATTCCGACGTCTGCGATATCGAGGCCATAGCCAGGATAGCACATGCGCATAAAATCCCCTTGGTCGTGGACAGTACGTTTGCCACGCCGTATCTTGTAAGGCCTATTGAATATGGTGCGGACATTGTGGTGCATTCAGCAACAAAATTTATCGGAGGGCATGGGACAGCCATTGGCGGCGTGATTGTGGACAGCGGTAAATTTGACTGGGAGGCATCGGGCAAATTCCCGGCGCTTACGGAACCGAATCCGAGCTACCATGGCGTGAGTTTTACCAAGGCGGTGGGACCGGCGGCGTTTGTCACCAAAATCCGCGCGATTCTGCTCAGGGATACCGGCGCCACCTTGTCGCCGTTCCATGCGTTTATTTTCCTGCAAGGTTTGGAGACCTTGTCCCTGAGGGTGGAACGCCATGTGGAAAACGCATTGAAAGTCGTGGAATATCTGAACAACCATCCTCAGGTGGAAAAGGTACATCACCCCTCGCTTAGTGAAGATGTAAAACAGCAGGAATTGTACCGGAAATATTTTCCCCAAGGCGGCGGCTCAATATTTACGTTTGAGATTAAAGGAGATGACCGCACGGCAAAGGATTTTATTGATAACCTGGAAGTGTTTTCTTTGCTGGCAAATGTGGCAGATGCCAAATCCCTTGCCATCCATCCGGCTTCCACTACTCATTCCCAGTTAAATGCAGAAGAACTGAAAGAGCAGGGGATTGCCCCCAACACCATTCGCCTTTCTGTTGGGCTGGAGCATATAGACGACATTATTGAGGATTTGGAGGAAGCGTTTCAGGCAGTAAAGTAATTTAAGAGGCTGAGAATCTGCAGCATGGAACTGATAGGAAAAAAGGTACGGATACCTTGCCGGAAGAGCGGGATATCCGTATCTTTTTTCCTCTGAAATTTTATGAAATAAGGATGACAGAAAGGTGAGGATGCGTTAAAATGGTAATACATAATTATGCATGGAGAAAAGGAGGTTTTTTATGAAATCGGGGATGTTGAAAAAAATGTTGGCGATAACGCTGGCAACGTGCTTGGTGGTCCCATCCCTGCCCTCATGGGCGGCGGGAACGGAGGATGGCAGCGCACAGGCGGGTGCGCGCGTATCGGTGCCAGAGCCGTATTATGAGTTTACCTTTGATAAAGGGGTGAACGACGGCAAAGTAGAGAATGAGG
>CANOHX010000268.1 GCA_947565885.1 uncultured Lachnospiraceae bacterium | reverse complement strand
AAATGTCCTGCGCTTTTCAATTTCCTTTTGTAAATCTGCCAAAATAAGTCCTCACTTTCTGTTCCCATTTTTAAGGAAACGCGAATGAACCGAGCGTTTCCCTATCACATAATTATCCCTGTATTCCATATAATTTGCTCATGCCTTCATAACAGCCCTCTGTTTCTTGCGGACCAGCATAAAGCATACCATATTCACAGCCGCTGTCAAGACCCATGACACCGGATAAGAGATATATAAGGTCCAGAGGCTCCGGGACTGCTGAAAAACCGTAAAAATCCAAAACACCCGGAACGCACAGACACCCAGCACAGATACGACCATGGGGAGCACCGAACAGCCAATGCCGCGCAGTTCCCCCACAGTTACATCCATAATTCCGCAAAGGAAGTACATGGTACAGATAACCGACATCCGCAAAAGCCCCACTTCGATTACCTGAGGGTCCGAAGAGTAAATGCCCAGAAGCTGATTGCCAAAAAGATATGCCAGCCATCCCAGAGAGAGTCCCACAAATGTCACCAAACCCAGGCATTCCAAGAAAACCTTGCCAATCCGCTTATAATTTCCAGCTCCGAAATTCTGGCTGGAAAAACTTAACGCCGTCTGGTGGAACGTGTTCATTGCCATATAGATAAACCCTTCAATATTCTGCCCCGCTGTATTCCCGGCAACCGCCACAGAGCCAAAGGAATTGACCGAAGACTGAATCAGCACGTTTGACAGGGAAAATACCGTTCCCTGAAGCCCCGCCGGAAAGCCAATCCGCATAATCTGCAGCATTTTCTGCCGGTTTATCTTAAGCTTCGCCAGCTCCACGCGACAGCCGCCCTCCATGCGCATCATGCACCGCAAAACCAAGGCTGCAGATACGCACTGTGAAATCACGGTTGCCAAAGCAACGCCCGCCACTCCCATGCGCAAGCCAATTACAAAAATCAGATTCAAAATAACATTGATGATTCCCGCTGTCAGAAGGTAATAGAGCGGCCGCTTCGTATCCCCGACTGCCCGCAGGATGGAACTGCCGAAATTATACAGGAGCAGTACTGGAATGCCTATAAAATAAATGCGGATATACAGTACCGCCTGCCCCAATACATCCCCCGGCGTTCCCATGAGGATTAAAATCTGCGGGGCAGCCAAAATCCCTAACACCAACAAAATGCCGCCGCACAGCAAGCTCAGTACAATGGCGCTGTGCACGGTCTCACTCATGTCCCGCTCTTTGCCCGCGCCATAAAACTGCGCCACCAGCACATTTGCGCCAATGGAAAATCCGATGAAAAGGTTTGTCAGCAGATTGATTAACGCAGCATTTGCGCCTACCGCAGCCAAAGCTGTATTTCCCGCGAACCTTCCCACGACAATCATATCCGCTGCATTAAACAATAGCTGCAGAATTCCGGACAACATCAGCGGAATCGAAAACGCAAGGATTTTGGGAAACAGAGGACCATTGCACATATCAATTTCATAAGATTTCGTTTTCATTTCATTCCTCCAGCAAATTCTGTCCATCTAGCTGCGGCTCAATGCCAAAATATGCAAGCGCTGTTGCGCCGATATCCGCAAAAGTCGGCCTGGTCCCGAAATCCCGCCCTGCCGGAACATGTTTCCCATACATCACAAGCGGCGTGTATTCCCGGGAATGGTCCGTAGACGGCGTAGATGGGTCGCAGCCATGGTCTGCCGTAATCATCAGGATATCTTCTTCTTTCATCTTATGCATGATTTCCGGCAGCCGTCCATCAAAATATGTCAATGCCCTGGCATAACCCTCCACATCGTTCCTATGCCCATAGAGCATATCAAAATCCACCAGGTTGACAAAACAGAGCCCTGCAAACTCACGCTCCATGTACGCCAGCATCTTGTCTATGCCATCCGCATTGCCGCTGGTCCTCACAAAGTCTGTCACTCCCCTGCCGGCAAAAATATCGTAAATCTTGCCAACACCCAGAACCTCCTTGCCATGTGCCGCCAGTTGGTCCAGCATCGTCGTCTTCGGCGGAGCCAGGGAAAAATCATGCCGCCGCACAGTGCGGGTAAAATTCCCGGGTTCTCCCTCAAATGGGCGCGCAATTACCCTGCCCACGCCATGCCTGCCCACCAACATGTCTCGTGCAATCTGGCAGCAGCGGTACAGTTCCTCCACTGGGACAACCGCTTCGTGCGCCGCCACCTGGAAGACCGAATCGGCAGAGGTATAGACAATCAAATCTCCGCTTTTCATATGCTGCTCTCCGTAATCTTTGATTACTTCTGTCCCGGAATAAGGCTTGTTGCAGAGCACGCCGCGCCCGACCTTATCTGAAAATTCACGAATAAGTTCTTCTGGGAATCCTCGTGGGTAAGTTGGCAGCGGCTGCAAAGAGATAGCGCCTGCAATCTCCCAATGCCCAATTGTCGTATCCTTGCCCTTCGAGGCTTCGGTCATCCTGGCAAACGCCCCCATAGGCGCGGCTTCCGGCTCTCCAATCCTGTTGCCTTCAATATTGAAAAATCCTAATTTCCTCATATTGGGCATAGAGAAAGATTTACTTGCAGCCGCCGCACGGACCGTATGGCTGCCCTCATCTCCAAACTCCGCAGCATCCGGCATTTCTCCGATACCCACGCTGTCTAATACAATCAAAAATATCCGCTTCATATTTACCAACCTCCTACCCTGAGATAATTATGGAAAACAGCAAATTTATATGTCGTTTCCTATAATGATAGAACTTTTCCGATAGGTATGCAAGAAAAAAATTCCCACAAGCAGCGCCGTTGCTGCCCGTGGGAATTTCAAAAAGGGGAGGATAAGTATTTAACCTTATCTTTGGTTCAAAGCTTTCAATTTCGCCGAAAGAAACAAGTGGGGGCTTTGTTCTTTCGGATAATGGTAGTATTGACCGTTTTTCTCCCTTTATACATACTTTTATAAATTTTTTATATTTTTTCTGTTTCTTCTATGATAGAATACTAATATGTGTTTATTTCTCCAGGGTTTGGAGGCTAAACGATAAAACGCTGCTTTATCTTTGCAGCTTTCAAAGAAAGGTCCAACAGATTATGAATCAAAAAAACATTTTACAGAACAAATATTTTCTGTACGTCACAGAATTTTTTGCCGGCATGTCCGTGATGGCAGTAGAACTGGGGGCAAGCCGGCTGATGGCTCCCTATTTCAGTTCCTCGCAGATTGTCTGGACAGTCATCATCGGCGTCATCATGATTGCCATGGCTCTGGGCAATGTATGGGGCGGCCGCACCGCCGACAAGAAGCCTTCCCCGGACAAGCTCTATGGCAGGCTCCTGCTGGCTGCCGTGTGGATTGCTTTCATCCCCTTTGCCGGACGCTACATGATTGCCGGGATTTCACTGCTGCTCGCGGTGTTCATCACCAAGAATTTCCTGGTATGGGCAGCCCTCTTTACCTGCCTTGCCATCTTTGCTTTTCCCTGTGTGCTGCTGGGCACTGTGACGCCCTCCCTCGTAAAGTATTCTGTCAGCAGCCTGGACGATAACGGCAAGACCGTAGGCGAACTGGGGGCTTTAAACACAATCGGCAGCATCATCGGCACATTTCTGCCCACCTTCGTCACGATTCCGGCAGTGGGCACCGCCATCACTTTCCTGATTTT
>CANOHX010000267.1 GCA_947565885.1 uncultured Lachnospiraceae bacterium | reverse complement strand
CGTACAGGCTGAAATCAATGTCTGTCTCTTCTTTCCAACGTTTACAAGCTGCATTCATGTGCTCCATCACTTTAAGTGCAAAAGGCGTTGCCGCCGGGTCGGTATGGGATTTGCCTGTCATATATCTGGTACATTCACAAAGCCCCGCATATCCCAGAGAAATCGTTGAGTATCCATGATAGAGGAGTTCATCAATCACCTGCCCTTTTTTGAGACGTGCAAGCGCACCATACTGCCACAGTATCGGTGCAACGTCCGAGGGCGTCCCTTTCAGGCGCTGATGCCTAAGCATCAATGCTTCCCGGCACAATTCCAGACGCTCATCGAAAATTCGCCAAAATTTATCCCGGTCCCCCTTGGAGGAACAGGCAATATCTACCAGGTTGAGCGTAACAACCCCCTGGTTGAACCTGCCGTAAAATTTAGGCTGGTTATCTTTGTCATGATACACGGTCAGGAACGAACGGCAGCCCATACAGGGATAGCAATAACCCTGCTTATTTTCTTTCATGACTTTCTCGGAAATATAATCCGGCACCATGCGCTTTGCCGTACATTTTGCTGCCAGCCGGGTCAGATTCCAGTAACGGCTTCCTTCCCGAATATTATTTTCCTCCAGCACATAAATCAATTTAGGGAATGCCGGCGTGATATAAACGCCTTTTTCGTTCTTCACGCCTTGCATCCGCTGCAGCAGCATTTCTTTGATTACTAAAGCCAAATCATCCCTGAGCCGTCCTTCTTCCACTTCGTTCAGATACATGAACACTGTAACAAACGGCGCCTGTCCATTGGTAGTCATCAGCGTAATCACCTGGTACTGAATCATCTGCACGCCACGGCGAATTTCCTCTTTGACGCGCATTTCCGCCACCTCGTTGACCTTTTCTTCAATCAATGGCAGACCTGCCGCCATAAACTCCCGGCGCACTATCCTCCTCAGCTTCTGCCGGCTTACCTCGACGAACGGCGCTAAATGGGACAGCGTAATGCTCTGTCCGCCATATTGGGAACTGGCAATCTGCGCAATCGCCTGGGTGGCCACATTACAGGCTGTAGAAAAGCTCTTGGGCCGTTCAATCATAGTCTCGCTGATCACCGTCCCATTCTGCAGCATGTCTTCCAGATTAACCAGGCAGCAGTTATGCATATGCTGGGCAAAATAATCCGAATCATGAAAATGTATCTGACCTTCCTCATGGGCACGTACGATATGTTCCGGCAGCAAGAACCTTCTGGTGATGTCTTTACTGACCTCCCCTGCCATGTAATCTCGCTGCACGCTGTTTACAATCGGATTTTTGTTAGAATTTTCCTGTTTAATCTCCTCATTATCACATTCAATTAAGCTTAAAATCTGCTGGTCTGTAGAATTAGATTTGCGCACCAGCGCACGTTTATAACGGTAAGTAATATATTTCCTCGCCACTTCAAATGCCCTGCACGCCATAATTTCATTTTCCACCATGTCCTGGATTTCTTCCACATTGTAAATGCGGTCCATGGTTGCGCAGACCTCTGTGATATGCTGTGCGATTTTATCTATCTGTTCCTCTGACAGCCGGTCGCCCTCCGCCACCTCACGGTTTGCCTTGGCGACTGCGTCCACAATTTTGCTTTTGTCAAAACCAGTCTCTTTGCCGCTTCTCTTGATAATTTTCATTCAGTTCTCCTCCAAAAATAACTAAATGTAGTGTGGCTATTAATTCCAGGCACTATATATGCTTATCCAATATATCATTATCATCTGCAAATTGCAAGTTAAAAAATCTATTTTCCGGTTAAATTATCTCCAATTCTATCCAATTTCATAATCTCCTCTTGAATCTAACCTCCAAAAATATTATCATATAGGTATATTGCGTTTTTTATTTTTACATAGGAGGCTTTACCATGAAATCCAAAAGATTAATTGCTTTTCTTCTCGGCTGTCTGCTGATAATGGAAACGCCGTCTGTTTCCCAGGCAGCCGGACTTTCGGCTGCACCCAATACGGCTGCAGATATTTCCGTTCACACAGAGGCTCCAAGCAAAACAGATATCCCTGTTCAGGCGGAGGCTCTAAGCAAGGCAGGCACTGCTGTTCAGGCAGAAGTTCCAGACAATTCCCAGGAGGGCTTTCACCTCACCTTAAGCCAAAATACCGTGAACCTTAATACTGGGGACATTTTACAGCTAACGCCCTCTTACTCCGGCTACGATACGACTGCGGATAATGAGCCGCAGGTTACATGGAGCGCCGCGCCCACAGACATCATTTCTGTATCTGAACAAGGTCTGGTGACCGCCCTTAAGGCGGGCAATGCTACCGTAACCGCCACTGCGACAATAACGGCAGATAACGAGACTTATACCGCCACTGCCTCCTGTACGGTAAACGTAACAGATTCGATTGCTTTAGATAAGAAAGAACTGACTCTTTACACCAACCAAACTGCCCAGCTGACAGCGACAGTAACTCCCGGCTGCTTCGTTACCTGGCATTCTTCTGACGAAAACATTGTATCGGTAAATGACGATGGCAAACTAACGCCCGGGAAAACGGGGACAGCCTCTATCACCGCTACGGCAAATGGCGTTTCCGCTTCCTGCGAGGTAACGGTAAAGGCTCCCACTTTGAAATTGGCGGCCAGCAAGACCATCTATATGAAAAACCCCGTAACCTTAAAGGCTAACGTTGCACCCAAGGGCAAGGTAATCTGGAAGTCTTCAGATAAAAAGATTGCCAAGGTGAACTCCAAAGGCAAAGTAACACCCCAAAAGATCGGCACGGTGAAAATTACAGCCTCCTGCCATGGGCTGAAACAAGTATGTAAAATCACTGTCAAGAATCCCTCTATAAAATTAAGAACGCAGGATACTGCTATTTTCGCTGAGAGCAGCTGCACCATAGATGTTTCGGCAAAGCCAGCTTCCGAGCTTAAATACCGCTCCTCCAACCCGAAAGTTGCAAAGGTGTCTAAGAACGGCAAAATCACGGGCGTACGCTCCGGGACAGCTACCATAACAGTCTCTGTGCCAGGCGCCAAAGAATCTTTTGAAGTGACGGTTCTGAAAAACGACCACAAGCTGAGCCATACCTCTGAAACATTGATGGAAGGAAGCAGTTCAACCATATATATGTCTAACGCCTCCGCCTACGATAATATTTCTTTCGAGGTGTCGGACCCATCTATTGCAGAACTTGACTCCTCAGGAAGCACTTGCAGGATTACGGCACGCCACGCAGGCAAGACCTCATTGGAAGCATCCTATACTACATACAAGGACGGCCTGCCTATTACCTGCAAACGTTCCTGCACTGTTAATGTGATTAACTCTGGCATTGTTGAACAGCAGGAATCCCTGGCAGTCGGCGTAAGCAAGACGCTGACGCTCAAGCATGTGGAAAAGCCTGATGCCATTGTTATTGGGACCGCCTGGTCTTCCTCGAATCCCAGTGTTGCGGTTATTGGGCATGAGAATGGTAAGGTGAACGCCCTTAAGTTCGGCTCTGCTGAAATTACCGCGGTTGTCAGCTATTCCGATGGCACCGAGAAAGAATATAAGACGAACATTAAGGTCTCGAACCCTAAGGCTGCAAATAAGCGGACTGTTGTATCGCTGGGCAGTTCACAGAAAATTGCCCTGAGCGGACTTAACTCTTTCAGCGAGATAACATGGAAACTAAAAAAGAAATCCCTTGCA
>CANOHX010000266.1 GCA_947565885.1 uncultured Lachnospiraceae bacterium | reverse complement strand
AAAATGCCAATCCTGTATAGTTTTTATAACTCAGGCAATGTACGCTTGGCAGTCACGGAGAATGAGGTGTTAGCTGCCTGGAAAAAATTTTTTGATTATGGAACTAACTGGAAAGATTTTGCGGCAAATATTTCGTATGATAATTATAAAGCCATGACAGATAAGCAACATTTAAGCAAGGCGAGAAATATGCCGATAAAATTCCTGAAAGCTTCCGGCAAAGGTTTTTTCATCGAAAAAGAAGGATATGCCCTTGCAATCAGGGATGATTTGCAAGAGATAATAGGCAATGAAGCTTTTCGGAAACATATGAAAGATATTTTGGAGTATCGTACAATGGAGTATTATCGCAGGAGGTATAATGGAGAATAGTTTGTAGAGAACAGCTGAGCTGCCTCTCAGTCATAATAGATTTTGCGGTTCCCATCTATGCTTTCCCGCACTGATTTCTGTATCCAGGCGGCGGCTCCCTGGGAATCGCGGTTCTTGATATAGGTGAAAAGCCTGTAATTATTCTCATACAATGCTTCGGTCCCGTACAGCAGACAGAAGCGTTCCCACAGGGTGGTGATTGCCACCTTGAAAGAACAGAAGATAAGCGGAATCAGTGTGTTTCCCGAGAAAATGGCAAATTCGTGCTGAAATTCATAAGCGGCTTCCACAGCTTCTTCTACGGATGGGGCAGTTCTGAGCTGTTCAATGATTTCTGCCAGGACATCAATCTCTTCATCGGTGATATGTGTCTCACAGAGTTCTGCTGCCAAGGTATCCAGAGCAATCCGCACTTCTAAGATGGAGCGGATTTCTTCTGCCCGTAGGCGTCCTCCGTTGTAGTTCATGATGGCAAGCAGGGTGTCTGCCGTACCGTTTCTGCGGTAGTCGGCAACGTATGTGCCGCTGCGCGGTTTTACCACCAGAAACCCTTTCTTCTCCAAATCAGAAATGCCGCCGTTTACGACGGAACGGCTGACTTGCATAGCTTCGGCAAGTTGGCGTTCTGGCGGGAGTTTCTCGCCTACGGCAAGTCTGCCGGATAAAATCATGTGTTCTAATTGTTCTACGAACAGTTCCCTCAAGGAGGGGGAGCTGATTTTTTGAAATTCCATATGGGCTCCTTATGTGGCTGATGGTAGGATAATCTTTTTAGGTCATGTGTAGCTTGCTGCGGGGCATTTGACGGAATGTCCGGTTGTTTCCATGACTTTTATAGTATCAATTATAAAGAGTATTTTGTGATAATTCAAGCGTCAGATGAAAAGTTATCTTATAGATTGTAACAGTTCAGCCCTCGCCATTCGCAAAGGCGCTTACAGCGCTTTCTCGCTGCTTTATCTTATCGAGAAACGACAGGAGACCTCAGGACTCTCCCCAACTTCGTTGGGTCCCCCCTCAGGTCAGATGCTAACTTTGCTCATAAATCGTTCTACACTTCGTTTCGGTCCGTGCTTGGCAAGTCCCACTGGGACTTAGCACCGTTCCCTTCGTCAGTACAAATGGAGAAATCATCATGCAAGCATGTGATTGTCTCCATATTGACTGACGAGTGAACTGTAACATATAGATTGTAAGATACTAGTAAGGTAATGTGATAGTTCATTTAAGGAATGTAGTGTAAGATAATATCAGCAAGAAGATAGAACAGACAAATTCAGAAAGGAATGATAAAAATTATGAAGAAAAAACTGTATAAAATTGAACAAGGAAAAAAGTTAGATGGAGTATGTGGAGGAATTGCCGAGTATTTTGATATGGATCCGACATTAATTAGATTAGCCTGGATATTATTTACTGCTCTCGGTGGAAGCGGAATCATTGCTTATATTGTAGCTGCAATCATAATCCCTAAGAAATCAGATGTGGTTAATGGATTGTAAACCTGCCTTGGCTCATTGCTCGCGGGAATAAAGATAAGAGGGAAAGAGGGAGAAACATGGAACAGTTAAGCCTGTTTGATAACCGGGAGCGGACAGCGCCTTTGGCAAGCCGTCTGCGCCCCGATAACCTAAATGATTATGTGGGGCAGAAGCACCTAGTTGGAAAGGGCAAGATTCTGCGGCGCCTGATTGAGGAAGACCAGATTTCTTCCATGATATTCTGGGGACCTCCGGGAGTGGGCAAGACCACTTTGGCGAGAATTATCGCTGAAAAGACGAAGGCAGAATTTGTGGAATACAGTGCGGTCAACAGCACTATCAAAGAGATTAAGGAAGTCATGGCGAGGGCGGAGGAAAACCGCAAGATGGGTATCCGAACCTTATTGTTTGCCGATGAGATTCATCGTTTCAATAAGGCACAGCAGGATGCCTTCCTGTCGTTTGTGGAAAAGGGCAGCATCATTCTGGTAGGGGCAACCACGGAGAACCCTTCGTTTGAAATCAATTCCGCTTTGCTGTCCCGCTGCAAAGTATTTATCTTAAAGGCGTTGGAGGAAGCGGATTTAAAGGAACTTCTGCTCCATGCGCTAAAAAGCCCCAAAGGGCTTGGCAATATGCAGATTTCTATGGAAGATGTCCATTTGTCTGCCATTGCCCGCTTTGCCAACGGAGATGCGAGGACGGCATTAAATACGCTGGAGATGGCGGTGTTTAACGGCAGGATGAATGAGCGGGGCATTTTGTGCGTGGATGAGGAAGTGCTGGCACAGTGCATGAACCGAAGGTCTCTGCTGTACGATAAAAACGGAGAGGAACATTACAATCTGATTTCCGCGCTGCATAAATCCATGCGCAACAGCGACCCGGACGCTGCCGTGTATTGGATGTGCCGGATGCTGGATGGCGGGGAGGATCCGCTCTATATTGCCAGGCGGCTGGTACGTTTTGCCAGTGAGGATGTGGGGATGGCAGACCCGGGTGCGCTGCCGCTGGCAGTATCGGTATATCAGGCCTGCCATTTTCTGGGGCTGCCGGAATGCGACGTGCATCTGACGCACGCAGTTGTATATCTCTCCCTGGCGCCGAAATCTAACGCGCTTTATATGGCCTGTGAAGCCTGTAAGAAAGATATCAGGGAATCTCCGGCGGAGCCAGTGCCGCTGCAGATTCGCAATGCGCCCACCAATCTCATGAAAGAAATGGATTATGGGAAAGGGTACATTTATGCCCATGACACGGAAGAGAAATTATCAAAAATGCAATGTCTGCCCGATTCGTTGGCGGGCAGGAGGTATTACCAGCCCACGGAGCAGGGGCAGGAAAGGAAGGTCAAGGAGCGGCTGGAGGAGATATTGGAGTGGAAATATGGGGGACAATGATAGTTTCCATTGTAAATTCCCAAGGAATACTTAGGGAAAGATATCTTAGGGGAAATGCTACAAACATTTAGTAATGAAACAGAGCTGGGAAAACTATATATTTCATATCCAATGATTGAATCTATAAAAGAAATTGATATAAATACAAAGGAATACAAAACGTTATATCTTTCATTGGATGAAATTTGCCAATATAAGCAAGATGTTTCTAATCAATTTGAATATAATAATTATAGCCATATTGATGAAAAACATTGGCTTATCGCCTGTAAAGCAAGTCGCAAAAGAGCAAGTTTATTGGTTAGGTATAACAGTACATGCACTTATGATTATTTTATACATAATTTGAATCAGGAAAACCTTTATTTCTATCAGAAAAGAAATTATATCTGCAATGGGCATTTTTTGTGTGTTCTTAATTCAGTGCCGTTGTTT
>CANOHX010000265.1 GCA_947565885.1 uncultured Lachnospiraceae bacterium | reverse complement strand
CCCAGCCCCGCTGAAATGGAGGTAGAACTATGTCCCGTGTCAAAACAGTCGCAGGAACTCTCATTGCGCTTGGGAAAGCCGCTCATTCCGCCATATTCCCGCAAATGTTCAAACCCCTCCTGCCTTCCGGTAAGAATTTTATGCGTATATGACTGATGCCCCACATCCCAGATAATCTTATCCTGCGGTAACTGAAAGACCAGGTGCAGCGCCATAGTCAGTTCCACAGTCCCCAAATTAGACGCCAGATGACCGCCATTTACAGAAATCTTCTGAATCAGGAATTTGCGAATCTCTTCCGCCAACAGCAAAAGCTGTTCCGCGTCCAGTTTTTTAATGTCATTGGGTTCTTTTATCTTCTCCATCACCATAGGAAAACCATCTCCCATCACTTCTTTCTGTGAACCAGCTCCAACATGAGCCTTGTTAAAAATTCATTTTTTACAACCAGCGCATCCATCAATGATACGCTATGCTTGGACAGTTCCTCTACATCCTGCTTTGCCTTGTCCACGCCAAATAAAGTCACCCAGGTCGTCTTATGGTTCTTCTCATCGCTGCCCACAGGTTTTCCCAAATCCTCTGTCGTGCTCGTAACATCAAGAACGTCATCCTGAATCTGAAATGCAAGCCCCAGTTCTCCTGCTGCCTGCTCTACTTTCTTCTGTTCGCTGCCAGTCGCTCCAGCAAGAATTGCCCCTATCATCATAGAAGCCTCTAAAAGTGCCCCTGTCTTTAAATGATAGATGAAACGCAGCGTTTCCTCCGTCACAGGCTTGCCCTCAGATTCCACATCCACACACTGCCCTCCCAGCATTCCATGGATTCCAGCCTTGCCCGCAAGCACCGACAACGCTTTGCCAACCTGTACATTCCCAGGTTCAATCGTAAACGCTTTTGCAGCCGTCTCAAAAGCATAATTTAAAAGCCCATCTCCGGCAAGAATTCCCATCGCCTCACCATACTGCGCATGGGTCGTCTTCTTGCCACGGCGGAACTCATCATTATCCATTGCCGGAAGGTCGTCATGCACCAGCGAATATGTATGGATCATCTCAATCGCTGCCATAAACGGCTCAATAACCTTGGACCTGCCGCCGAACATCTTATAAGTCTCCCACATCAGCATAGGGCGCAGCCGTTTGCCGCCAGCCTTGATACTGTAATTCATTGCCTCAATCACCGTCCTCTGGCAGCCTTCCTCTTGGGGCAGATAATGTTCAATCACTTGTTCCATATGTTCTGTGCGGGCAATTATCTCTTCCTTAAATTCGTTACTCATCAAATGCCTCCAATTCTCCTTGCTGATTCAGCAGGAGCATTTTCTTCTCTACACTGTCTATTTTGTCATTGCAAAGCTTTAGTTTATGGATTCCCTGTTCATAGAGGGAAAATGATTCCTCCAGGGTCACTTCCCGCTCCTGCATTTTCTCTATAATCAGTGAAAGCTCCTGAAATATTTCTTCCAAGGATGCTTGTTGATTTTCATTCTTACCCATGTCTTCACTCCTCATCTTGGGCGGATGCTATTTTATCTGTGATAGGATTTTTTACAATTTCGCACACCTGCGCCCTTACCTTGCCATCGCCCAGATGGATGTCCAAATTATCTCCCTGACGCAGATTCTCCACACTGCGTATGCCCTTGCCAGTTCCATCTGCAATAAATGCATAGCCCTGGCTCATCTTCCTTGCAGGGGAAAGCGCATCCAGCTTTCCGGCATACAGTTCCAGTTCATGTTTGGCGGCGATAAGATGCTGCTGCAGCAATGACTGCAGTTTATCTGCCATATCTGCTGCCATCTGCCTTTTCTCATTGATACGGTTTGCCGGGGCAAGCAATTTGAAATTCCTCTGAAATTGCCTTGTCTGCTCCTGGCAGCGCTCTAATTTATCACTCATCCTGCGGTTCAGTTCCATCCGCATGGTAAGTAACTGCCCTTGCAGTTCCCTGATATCATAGACTGCAAGTTCTGCCGCCGCTGACGGCGTAGGCGCCCGCAAATCGGCCACATAATCGGCAATTGTGGTATCCGTCTCATGACCAACGGCAGAAATAACCGGCACGGAACACTCAAAAATAGCACGTGCTACAGCTTCCTCATTAAACGCCCATAAATCTTCTATGGAACCGCCGCCCCTGCCGACAATCATCACATCCACGCCAAGGCGTTCCAGCGCATGGATTCCATTGATAATGCTTGCCGCCGCACCTTCTCCCTGTACCTGCGCCGGATAGAGAATTGCCTGTACATAAGGGTTCCGGCGCCTGCTGATATTCTGGATATCCCGGATAGCCGCTCCGGTGGGGGCAGTCACAATTCCCAACGTTGTGATATAGCGTGGAATAGGCTGCTTATATTCAGGTGCAAACATCCCCATCTCTTCCAATTCCTGCTTCAAAGCCTCAAATCGTTGGTACAGCAGCCCGGCGCCATCCAAAATAATTTCCTTGGCATAAAGCTGGTACTTCCCATCTCGCTCATAAACGGAAACAGCGCCCAACACAATCACATTGTCCCCATCTTTCATGGAAAATGCAAGCCCTTTGCGGTTACCGGCAAAAAGCACTGCCTGCAACGCACCTGTCTCATCCTTCAGCGTAAAATAAATGTGCCCTGACGTATGGTACTTGCAGTTTGACACTTCACCCTTCACATAGATACGGTTCATCATAAAATCCTGGGTGAACATATTTTTAATATAGGCATTGACCTGCCCTACAGTATATACATTTTTGGTCATGTTAATTTTGCAAGAATTCCGTTGACAAACGAGGACGAATCATCTGTGCCATAGCTCTTTGCAAGCTCTACCGCTTCGTTGATCGCCACTCCCTGCGGAACATCCTCCTCAAATTTCATCTCATACACAGCCAGACGGATTAATGTCAAATCCACCTTGCCCATACGGCTGGTCTTCCACCCCAATGCCACTTCATTGACCATCTCATCAATCTCCGCCAGATGGCTCAGGATATCTTCATATTTCTGCTGTATATATTGGGTATCCTCATTCTCTTCCTGTCCCAGTTCATCCAAAAACAGCTGACGCTGTTCTGGCAGTTCCTCTTCCTTATAAAATTCCGTGCGGAACAGAAGTTTAAAAATCTGTTCCCTAATTTCTCTACGGCTCATCTTTCCTCCTATTTAGACGAATGATAAAATTTCTATAGATAAAATAAGGGTGTCCCAGAGACACCCTTATTTGCATTCGTGTTTACTTTTAAAGGTTCTCTATTTGCGTTTCTCCATATTCACACCTGCAATGCGAATATTGATATTGCTTACTTCCAGTCCCGTCATGTTCTCAATGGCAGATTTCACCCTCTCCTGTACCTTCTCAGATACTTCGGGAATGGCGTAACCAAAACAGATATGCAGAGCCACATCAACTCTTACTACATTCCCCTGTACGTCTACCTTAATCCCTTTGGACAGATTCTTCATGCCCAGCTTGCTCACCAGTTCCTTAGTAATGTTGCCCGCCATGGAGCTTACGCCCTCCACCTCTGTTGCAGCAAGCCCGGCAATGATTGCAACCACCTCATCCGCTATCCGTACCTCTCCCAAATTATCATCCTTTATCATATATGCTTTTCTATCTTCTGCCATGATTATGCCTCCTAAACTTATTCATTCCATTATTATAGCAGAATATCCATTTTTTGCAAAGGTATTCTGAATGTTTTCACAAATATTTAGCATCGGTTCAGCCAGCCGAAAGAAATCGAGACAAATCATGCTCGCATGAATTTGATGAGA
>CANOHX010000264.1 GCA_947565885.1 uncultured Lachnospiraceae bacterium | reverse complement strand
TCGGGATGAGATGATCCGCGCTATGAAGAAAATGCTTACAGATTACAAGGAAGGGCAGTTTCAGTTATCAGAACTGGATGAAGGGAAGTTTGAGAGCTATCTGGATACCTGTGAGATTCCGGCTCCGGATTTGCTTATCCGTACGAGCGGGGAACTCAGGCTGTCCAACTATCTTTTATGGCAGCTTGCGTACAGTGAGCTATATTTTACAGATGTTCCCTGGCCGGATTTCACAAAAGAGGAATTAGTAAAAGCTATTGAGGACTATAATAAAAGAGATAGGCGTTATGGCGGGGTAAAGGAGGAGTAAGCTTGTTCCGAACACGATTACTGAGCGGCATTGTATTGGTAATAATTGCTCTGGTGCTGATAATTTTGGGCGGTAATGTCTTGCTGGCCGGGCTTTTTGCAGTGTCTCTGGTTGGCATGTTTGAATTGTACCGTGTTTTCCATATTGAGAAATCATTGCTGGGAGCAGTAGGCTATCTGGCAGCAGCAGGATATTATGTGAATCTTATTTTTCCATTTATTCCAGATATGGAAGTTTTTGTGCTGGGCTTCTTAATCCTGGTGATGGCAGCCTATGTCCTCAAATTTCCAGCTTATAAGGCAGATCAGGTATTTGCCGCATTTGCGGGTGTGTTTTATGTGGCGGTGATGTTATCCTGTATTTACCGAACAAGGATGATGGAGGCAGGTGCGTACATTGTCTGGCTTATTTTCCTGTGTTCCTGGGGCAGCGATACCTGTGCATACTGTGTGGGGGTATTGATTGGCAAGCATAAGATGGCACCGCGTCTAAGCCCTAAAAAATCCATTGAAGGGGCTGTGGGTGGAATCTTAGGTGCAGCGATCTTAACCATATTGTATGGCTGGATTTTTCAGGAACCAATGAAGCTTACTGGCAATTATCTGTTAATCCTCGCAGGAATCAGTGCGATAGGCGCTGGTATTTCCATGGTTGGGGATTTGGCGGCATCTGCTATTAAGCGGAATTACGATATCAAGGATTATGGGAAGCTGATTCCGGGTCATGGGGGTATTCTGGATAGGTTTGACAGCGTTATTTTTACTGCACCCAGCGTATATTTTCTGGTGAGATTTTTAATGTAACGGTTGAGGATGGACGGAGCAGCATTGTGAGGAGAAACAGATGAAGAAAATTGTATTAATGGGTTCTACGGGTTCCATTGGTACCCAAACCCTGGAAATTGTCCGTGAGCATAAAGATATAGAAGTTGTGGCATTGGCTGCCGGAAGGAATGTGTCGCTTCTTGAAGAGCAGATTCGCGAATTTAGACCCAAGATGGCTGTTCTCTGGGAGGAAAAAGCTGCCTTGGATTTAAAAAACAGGGTGAAGGATTTGCCGGTGACAGTGCTTTCCGGTATGGAAGGGCTTCTGGAAATAGCCGTGCTGCCGGAATCGGAGATACTTGTGACGGCGATTGTCGGTATGCTTGGCATCCGCCCTACGATTGCGGCGATAATGGCAGGAAAAACGATAGCTTTGGCGAATAAAGAGACGCTTGTTACAGCTGGGCATATCATTATGAAGCTTGCCAAAGAGCATCATGTGCCGATATTGCCGGTAGACAGTGAGCACAGCGCAATTTTCCAGTCGTTACAGGGAGAACAAGGCAATAGAATCCACAAAATACTCCTGACAGCTTCCGGTGGACCGTTCCGCGGAAAGAAGCGGCAGGAACTTGGGCATATCCATGTAGAAGATGCACTCAACCATCCCAACTGGTCCATGGGCAGGAAAATCACCATAGATTCCGCCACCATGGTAAACAAGGGGTTGGAAGTAATGGAGGCAAGATGGCTCTTTGACGTGAATTTGGATCAAATCCAAGTGGTTGTTCATCCGCAGAGCGTCATCCATTCGATGGTGGAATATGAGGATGGGGCGGTCATCGCGCAGCTGGGGACGCCGGATATGCGGCTTCCCATCCAATACGCATTATATTACCCAAGGCGGCGCAGCCTGTCAGGGAAACGGCTGGATTTTTACCAGCTTGCCAGCCTGACCTTTGAGGAGCCGGATTTGCACACGTTTGCAGGGCTCAGGCTTGCATTTAAAGCTATGGAACAGGGCGGCAACATTCCTACTGCTTACAATGCGGCGAACGAAAAGGCAGTGTCCTTGTTCTTAAATGGGAAGATTCCCTTTTTGCAGATACCGGAGATGATTCAGGCATGTATGGAGCATTGTGCATATGTAAGCGAACCTGATGTGGATAAGATTCTGGAAACAGAAGCCGAAGTTTATGCCTTTATAGAAAGCAGGTGGTAAGATTGAATATCGTAATTGCACTTATTATTTTCAGCATTATAATTTTGTTTCATGAGCTGGGACATTTTCTCCTTGCCAAGGCAAATGGGATTAAAGTGAATGAATTTTCCCTGGGACTTGGACCTACATTAGTGGGATTCACCAAGGGAGAGACGAAATATTCCCTGAAGCTTCTGCCGTTTGGCGGCGCCTGCATGATGGAAGGGGAAGATGGCGAGAGTACGGATGAAAGGTCCTTTAACAGCAAATCCGTGTGGGCGCGCATCAGCGTGGTATTTGCAGGTCCCCTTTTTAACTTCATCATGGCGTGGGTGTTTGCCCTGATTGTCATGGCAAGCGTAGGGTTTGACCGGCCAATCCTCACCAGCGTGAGGGAAGGCTTTCCGGCAGCGGAAGCAGGTCTTCAGGAGGGGGATGAGATTATCTCCATGAATGGCTCGCGAACCCATTTTTTCCGCGAAGTCAGCCAGTTTTCAATATTTCATGCCGGAGAAGATGCAAAGATTGTGTATCAACGAGACGGTGAACGTTACGAAACGGTATTGTCGCCCAAACTGGACGAAGAGAGCGGCAGGGAGTTATTCGGTATGAACGGTAAAGCCATGCGGGAACGTGGAACTGTCCTGGAGACAATTGCCAACAGCTTTTACGAGATTCGTTACCAGATATGCACGACCATCGAGAGCCTGAAGATGCTGGTGACCGGCAAGGTCGGGCTGAAAGATTTGTCGGGACCCGTGGGGATTGTGAAAGTCATGGGTGAGACGTATGACAGCAACGAATCCGCGGGCGGGACAGGGCTTGCCCTTTTAAGTATGATTAATTTTTCTATTTTTCTGTCGGCAAACTTAGGAATCATGAATCTTCTGCCCATTCCGGCGTTGGACGGCGGGCGGCTGGTGTTTTTGATTATCGAAGCTATCCGCAGGAAGAAGATTTCCCCGGAGAAAGAGGGTATGGTGCATTTTGTCGGCTTGGTAGCGCTGATGGCGCTGATGGTCTTTGTCATGTTCAATGATATTCGCAACATTTTTTAGAGGAAATGTTCAATGATATTCGCAACATTTTTTAGAGGAAATTGTGATGGAAAATAAAATTACGAGAAAACATACACGTGAAGTACAAATCGGAAACCGTGCCATTGGCGGGAATCAGCCCATTTTGATTCAGTCGATGACGAATACCAGGACGGAAGATATCAAGGGGACAATTGCCCAGATACAGAAACTTACCGCTGCGGGCTGTGAGATTATCCGCTGCGCTGTGCCTACGATGGAAGCGGCAGAGGCGCTTGCAGAAATCAAGAAAGGCATCACCATCCCCTTGGTGGCCGACATCCATTTTGATTATCGTCTGGCAATCGCAGCCATGGAACATGGGGCAGATAAAATCCGTATCAATCCTGGAAATATTGGCGATAAAGAACGCATTCAGGCTGTGATTGACGTGGCAAAGGAGCGAAATATCCCC
>CANOHX010000263.1 GCA_947565885.1 uncultured Lachnospiraceae bacterium | reverse complement strand
GTTTGTGAAAATGGGGAGTATTTTGTGCCGGTACAGATAGTTGCCGAGAAGATGGATTTTGATTATGACTGGAATATAGAAAAAAACCAGGCTGTGGCAGTCAGCAAAGCGGAGGGAAACAGCATTCTGCCGCCGCAGTATGATTTGCGCAACAGACAGCGGACACCGCAGGTGAAAAACCAGGGACCCTATGGGACTTGCTGGGCATTTGCCGCCCTTGCAGCGATGGAGTCTGCAATGCTGCCGGAGGAGGCAGAGGAATTTTCTCCAGACCATATGTCCCTTCAGAATAGTTTTGTTTTGGAGCAGGCTGCAGGGGGAGAGTATACCATGGGCATGGCATACCTTACTTCATGGCAGGGACCAGTCCGGGAAAAAGACGATCCCTATGGAGACGGAAAATCCAGGGATGATCTAAAAGCAGTAAAGCATGTGCAGGAAGTACAGCTGATAGAGGGCAAGGATTTTGAAAAGATTAAAGAATTTGTTTTTAAGCATGGCGGCGTACAGACAGCGATTTACAGCGCGCTGAACAATGCACAGGAGTATTCTCCTTATTATAATCAGGAGAAATCTGCATATTGCTATATCGGCGAAGAGAAACCGAATCATGAAATTATGATTATTGGCTGGGATGACAATTATCCTAAGGAAAATTTCAATGCAGAGGTAGAAGGTGACGGCGCTTTCCTATGCCAAAACAGCTGGGGAGAAGAGTTTGGAGACAAAGGGGTTTTCTATGTATCTTATTTTGATGTGAATATCGGCATCCACAATGTGGTTTATTCAGGGATTGAGGAGGCAGATAATTATGATAGAATTTACCAGTCGGATCTGTGCGGATGGGTAGGGCAGATTGGATATAATATAGACAGCATATTTGGCGCCAATGTCTACAAAGCAAAATCATCAGAGCGATTGCAGGCGGCAGGATTTTACGCTACTGGAAAAGAAACTTCCTATGAACTGTACATTGTTACGGATTTTAAGAATACGGATTCTCTGGAAAAGCGCACCAAAGTTGCGGAGGGGACGGTAGCCAATGCAGGTTATTATACGATAAAGTTTGACAAAGATATTAAGGTGGAACCGAAAGAGGAATTTGCAGTTGTCCTCCACATTACCACACCTGGTTCCGTACATCCTATGGCGATTGAATATGTGGCGGATGAGATGACCGCCAATGTGGATTTAGCAGACGGCAAGGGCTATATCAGCGTAGGCGGGGGCCGCTGGGAAAATACGGAAAAAACTCAGAAATGCAATTTATGCCTCAAGGTCTATAGCGTGTGTGAATAGCCGTGCCATGGAGCAAAAAGGAATATCAGGCAGTAAGATATAATCAGAGGAAGAAAATGGAAGTTAAAATATTAAAAATTTCATCGCTTTTTTTGGCGATAACGATTGCAGCGGTGTTCTTGCTGGGGTATTTTTCAGATGCTTTTGGTCAGGAAGTGCAGCAAGGGCAGATGTCAGGGCTGCAGATACTTGCCTACAATACGGAGCAGGCCAAAGAGACAGATGAAGCAGAATTTGAGCAGCAGCTATGCATAGAGCTGCCGGAGGGGATGACCTTGGATGAGGTGATAATAGAGAATGATTATGTAAAGCAGCTTATCACCATTCAGATTCCGGATGTTGCCAGTGATTTTTTTGTGGAACATCCCTTGCTTGGCAGGAGCAATAATATCAACGATTTGTATATGGCAAATGGTAGGATAGAGATAACGATGGACGCCGTGTATGAGCCAGAGTGCACGGTGGAAGAAGGGCATCTGTATTTGGATTTTATTAAGCCGCAGGATATCTACGACAAGGTGGTGGTGGTTGACGCCGGCCATGGCGGCGGGGCTCCTGGCGCAATTAAGCAGGGCATAATGGAGAAAGATATCAATCTTGCTATTGTTAAGGAACTGAAAGCAATTTTAGATGGGAACGACAGGAACATTGGCGTTTATTATACGAGGACAGAGGATGTGAATCCTTCTTTTGAACAGCGGGCACAGCTTGCAGGGAAAGCGGATGCCAATTTATTTATCAGCGTC
This sequence comes from uncultured Lachnospiraceae bacterium, assembly GCA_947565885.1. Taxonomy (GTDB): domain Bacteria; phylum Bacillota; class Clostridia; order Lachnospirales; family Lachnospiraceae; genus Petralouisia. The sequence continues at coordinate 1,725 of CANOHX010000263.1, read as the reverse complement.
CATAGCAATTCCACGGTAGATGGTCTGATGTCAAGTTATAATGGCACTGAGGTCATGTACGATGAACTGAAAAGCGAAGAAGGCTTCAGCAGCAGGCGTTTGGCGCAAATCTGTCTGGAAGAGACCACGGCAGCTATAGGCAGCAAGAATAATGGCGTGACCTATGGGAATAGCATCTATATTATCCGCAACAGTGAAGTTCCGGTAGCGCTGATAGAAGTGGGGTTCATGACAAATCAAGAGGAATTGGATAAACTGACTTCTGCGGAATATCAAAAAAGGGCGGCACAGGGAATTTATAATGCAATTCTGCGGGCAATTGACGAGGGATTTTAGGGAAATGCTGATTTAATCAGTGTTTTCTTGGCGTCTTGCTTTGGCCGCTAGGTTGCTGTTTAGTATGGGCAGAAAGGGAATTTACAGATGAAAAAGATTATATTTGCAACGGGAAATCAGGATAAAATGGGAGAAATCCGTGAGATTCTTTCTGATTGGGAAATGGAAATCCAGTCAATGAGAGAGGCCGGCATTGAGTTAGAGATTGTGGAGGATGGCACGACCTTTGAGGAAAATGCTTCTATCAAAGCAGCGGCTGTAGCCGCACAGCTTACGGAAGAGGGCGTAGTGGTATTTGCCGATGATTCTGGTCTGGAGATAGATTATCTGAACAAAGAGCCGGGAATTTATTCTGCAAGGTATTTGGGAGAGGAAACGCCTTACAGCGTCAAAAATCTGAAAATTTTAGAACGGCTGGATGGCGTGCCCAAAGAACAGCGGACAGCGAGGTTTGTATGTGCGATTGCGGCTGCGGACAAGAATGGAGAAATCTGTGTCACCAGGGGAACAATTGAAGGCTACATCGGTTGGGAACCATGTGGGGCGAATGGTTTTGGATATGACCCTATTTTCTATCTGGATGAATATAACTGCTCCACGGCGGAACTGCCGGCAAAGCAAAAGAACCAGTTAAGCCACAGGGGTAAGGCGTTAAGGGCTATGAGGCAGAAGCTGGAGGAACTGTCAATGTAAGCTGCAGATGTGAAGAATGATTGGAAAGCAGGGGTGAAGCTATGAAGATATTGGTCGTCAGCGATACACACAGCCGGCACGAGAATCTGAAAGCAATCTTAAAGCGCGTGGGCGTCATAGATATGATGATACATCTTGGAGATGCAGAAGGCTGCGAAGAATACATAGGAGATTTGGCGGGCTGCCCGCTTGAGATTGTTGCCGGGAATAATGATTTTTTTTCTGACCTGGAGAGGGAGAAAGAACTGGAGATTGGCAGGTATAGAGTGCTGATTACACATGGGCATTATTATTATGTCGCTATGGGATTAGAAGATTTGCGCAAGGAGGCGTTGGGACGTGGGATGGATATGGTGATGTTTGGGCATACCCATAGGCCGTTTCTTGATTACGGCAAAGGAATCACTATGCTGAATCCGGGGAGCGTTTCTTATCCTCGGCAGGAGGGGCACGCGCCGTCTTATGCGCTGATGGAACTTGATGAGAAAGGGGAAGCGCATTTTCGGATAGAATATTTGTAACAGTTTAGCCAGTCGGATTTCATTGGACTACATTTATAAAAAAATCAAAAAAATATGTTGACATTTGGCAGAGTATCACATATAATATAACTTGCGTTGTGAGGAATTGCGATTTTATTTCCGGGGTGTGGCTCAGCTTGGCTAGAGCGCCTGGTTTGGGACCAGGAGGTCGCAG
>CANOHX010000262.1 GCA_947565885.1 uncultured Lachnospiraceae bacterium | reverse complement strand
ATAGATGACCTCTACATTCCTGCCCTCAATTGCTTCCTTGATATCTGTTACCTCCTCAGGACGCTCGTCAATCAGAAGGATAATCAAATGCATCTGCGGATTATTCCTGGTCACTGCCTTTGCTACCTGCTTCAGCAAGGTAGTCTTACCTGCTTTCGGCGGAGATACAATCATTCCCCTCTGCCCCTTGCCAATCGGGGACACTACATCCATAATACGCATGGCAACTGCACTCCGGTCGGTCTCAAGGCGAATCCGCTCATTGGGGAAAATCGGCGTCAAATCCTCAAAATTAGGACGGTGCAATATCTCCGAGGGATGGCAGCCATTGATGCTGCGAATATATAAAAGAGCGCTGAATTTCTCCTGCTGTGTCTTAATTCTGGTATTCCCATGAATGATATCGCCCGTTTTCAGGCCAAATTTACGAATCTGAGACGGAGAGACATACACATCATTCTCCCCCGGCAGATAGTTCTCGCAGCGGATAAACCCATAGCCGTCCGGCATCACCTCAAGGATGCCATGCGCACTGATTCCACTGTCTAACTCGGGATTGTCAATCTCTATCCCATCCATTGTAATAATCTTGCCTGGCTTGCGCTCCTGTCTCCTTTCCGCCGTCTGGTTCTGCCTGTCTTCTGTTCTTACTGCCGTCCGCTCCTCTGCCGCCTTTCCTGCCGTCCGCTCCTCTGCCGCCTTTCCTGCCGTCCGCTCCTCTGCCGCCTTTCCTGCCGTTCGCTCCTCTGCCTTCTCTGCCGCCTTTCCTGCCATTCGCTCTTCTGCCTTCTCTGCCGCCTTTCCTGCCGTCCATTCCTCTGCCAGTTTTCCTGTCGCCCTGGCTTCTGTTCCTGCCACAGATTTCCTTACCGGTTTCTCCTGTGATTTCGATACCGGCTTCCTCATCGGTTTCTCTTCCGTCCGCTCCGCCGTCTTGTCCTCCTCTTTTCCTTCCGTATTTTCCCCCTTCAATGCATCTTTTCTGTCCTCTTCAAGCATCCTCTCTACAAGCTCGCTCTTCTTTAGTCCGGAAAGATGCTTCAACCCTCTGGATTTTGCCACATCCCTCAATACCGCCACAGATAAACTCTCATATTTTTCTCTCATACATTTCTCCTTTAATCATCATAATTGGGAATCTATGTCAGAGCAGACAATGACTTCACGCACAGAACTTGTGCCTCTGTAATGGGTTCATTATACACTATCTTTTTGTAAATAGGAAGTCCTTTTTTCTTGATTTGCTTTTTTTTTCATGCTATGATGGGAGCAGCAACGCCATATTGGTTAACACTAGAATGATATGAAGGAGCGAAATGCCATGACTACACAGGAAAAAGCAATTTTCTTACATAAAGAATGGAACGGAAAACTGGAGACTGTTGCAAAATCTCCGGTGAAGACACGCGAAGACCTTGCTATCGCCTACACTCCCGGCGTAGCGGAGCCTTGCAAACTCATTGCTGAGAATCCGGCAGAGGCTTATGTCTACACCATGAAAGCCAACACGGTAGCCGTTGTCTCTGACGGAAGCGCCGTGCTGGGGCTCGGCAATATCGGCCCATACGCTGCAATGCCGGTCATGGAGGGCAAATGCGTACTGTTTAAAGAATTCGGCGGCATCAATGCCGTTCCTATCTGCCTGGATACGCAGGATACTGAGGAAATCATCAAGGCAATTACATACCTGGCTCCCGGTTTTGGCGGCATCAACTTAGAAGACATTTCTGCGCCCCGCTGTTTTGAAATCGAAGAGCGCCTCAAGAAGACGCTTTCCATCCCGGTCTTCCATGACGACCAGCACGGAACTGCCATCGTAGTTCTCGCCGGAATCATCAATGCCCTGAAAGTTGTCGGTAAGGAAAAAGAAAACTGCCACGTGGTTGTAAACGGCGCAGGCTCGGCTGGAATAGCCATCACAAAACTTCTCCTCACCTACGGCTTTCCTCATATTACCATGTGTGACCGTCTGGGAATTATCGGCAAAGATTATCCTGACCTGAACTGGATGCAGCAGAAAATGACGGAAGTTACCAATTTGGAACAAAAGAGCGGAACCCTTGCCGATGCCTTAAAAGGCGCAGATATATTTGTCGGCGTTTCCGCACCAGGTATCGTCTCCGCTGACATGGTATCTTCTATGAACAGGGACGCTATTTTATTTGCCATGGCCAACCCGGTTCCTGAGATTATGCCAGATGCAGCCAAAGCCGCCGGGGCAAAAGTCGTCGGTACGGGACGCAGCGATTTCCCCAACCAGGTCAACAACGTGGTTGCTTTCCCAGGCATTTTCAAGGGCGCTCTGGAAGGGCGTGCCGCACAGATTACAGAGGATATGAAGCTGGCTGCTGCCAAAGCTATCGCCGGGCTGGTGTCTGAGGAACAGCTGAGTGAAGATTTTATCATGCCGGAAGCATTTGACCCCAGAGTAGCACAGGCGGTAAGCCAGGCAGTGAAATCTCACATACCGGGAACACATCATGTGGAATGAGAAACGCTACTATTCCATAGACTTCTACTTAAAACAGACTTTCGGTGAGAAAGTTTACCGTCTCGCCTTAAATGGGGGCATGACCTGTCCTAATCGGGACGGTACTTTAGGCAATAGGGGATGCATCTTCTGCAGCCCTGCCGGTAGCGGCGATTTTGCTGGAAAAAGCGGCAGTTCCATCTCTGACCAGCTTGCCAAAGCCAAAGACCAAATCCGCCGCAAACGAAACTGCCGGAAATTTATCGCCTATTTTCAGGCATATACCAATACATACGCACCGGCAGATTACCTGCGGAACATTTTTATGGAAGCAATTGCGGATCCGGACGTGGTTATTCTATCCATTGCCACACGTCCTGACTGTCTTTCCCCGGAAATTCTGAATCTCCTGGCAGAACTGAATCAGATAAAACCTGTCTGGATAGAATTGGGCTTACAGACCATACACCCGGATACCAGCCGTTTTATCCGCAGCGGCTTTACACTGGAATGTTTTGACCAAGCTGTCAATTCCCTTACTAACTGCCGCATTCCGGTAATTGTCCACATAATCCTTGGGCTTCCAGGCGAAATGAGGGAACAGATGCTGGAGACGGTACGCCATGTAGGGCAGTTAAACATTTTCGGCATCAAGCTGCAGCTCCTTCACGTCCTCTCCGGCACGGATCTGGGTATATTGTATGAACAGTCGCCCTTCCCCTTGTTTTCCCAGGACGAATACTGTGAGCTGGTCGTAGATTGCTTGGAACGGCTTCCCGACCGCATCACCATCCACCGTCTCACCGGGGATGGTCCCAAAGAACTGCTGATAGCCCCTCAGTGGAGCAGTGCCAAACGCAGCGTCTTAAACCAAATTGAACGGACTATGAAACTCCGCGATACCTGGCAAGGAAAATATGCGGACTAACATTGATAATGCCTGGCAGGAAAAAACTGCAGATATAACAATAAGGAGATCGCTATGGCAGAAGCATTGACACAATATAAACTGACTATATTATATATGCTGGACAAGGTGGATTTTCCCCTGACCAATACACAGATTTCTAATTTTATGCTGGATAAGGATTACACTACCTATTTCACCATCCAGCAGGCAATCAGTGAATTGATAGACGCAGAACTGATGCGCACAGAATCTACGCACAACAATACCCATTATTATATTACGCCCGCTGGCAGGGAAACACTTTCCTATTTCCCTGACAAGATTTCTGACGGCATCAAAATGGACGTCATTGATTATCTTACGGAACATAAAATAGAGCGAAACCGCGAAGGTCAGAAGCGTAATAACTATCGCACGCGGCTT
>CANOHX010000261.1 GCA_947565885.1 uncultured Lachnospiraceae bacterium | reverse complement strand
CTTCGCGCCACCTGCCAAGTCGTCGGAAAGCATTCAAGAAATGCTTCGCATTTGCTTTCCTCCCTCAGGTATCGGCACGCGTCGCTTCGCGCCACCTGCCAAGTCGTCGGAAAGCATTCAAGAAATGCTTCGCATTTGCCTTCCTTCTATAGTATCTGCTATTTTTTCCAGTTTATACAAAATTTTACATCAAATGCATCTTCTTTGCAATCTTAATGATCACATTTCCCATAGGGAAACTCCGCAGTTCTTTCTCGCGCAGCCCACGCAGCAGCAATAACAGTATGCCATAGACACAGATTCCTACAATGATGGAGACAGAAACTGCTACTGCATTGCTGTTCAAAAACTTCATTATCAGATTGTATATGCCATAGACAGCTCCGCCCATTGCCGCTGCACATATGCTTGGAACAATAAATGTCCTGGGAATCTCCTGCCGGTAACGGAGGTACTTGCGGATTGCCATTCCATTTAACACGCACATCAGGAATGAGAAAAATGTGTTTGCCCAAACTACTGCATAAATGTTCAAGTCCAATCCATACATTAATGCCACCAGAACGCCCATATGTAATACCAAGGTAATGATTGCATTTTTGACTGGGACATTCATCCTGTTGACTCCCTGCAGAATGCCGTTGCTCAGCGTCGACAGAGAATAAAATATAATGGAAACTGCTCCAATCTGCATCATTTTCTCCGGCATTTCCCGGTTATCCTGAAACAGCAGCTGTAGGATGGGGGAGGCAAGAACCGTCATGCCTACTGCACAGGGAATGGCAATTACCATCACAAAACGGATGGAATAGCCTACCTTGCGCCTCACTTCCCGCATATCTTCTGTTGTAAATGTCCGGGACAGGCTAGGGACGCTGGAAGCCGCAACTGCCGAGGCAATTGCAATCGGCACATTAACCAATACTTTGTATTCCCCTACATAAATACCCCACATTTTACTGTAATCCAAGGCTTTGTATCCCTGATATTCAGCAATCTGCTTGAATACGCTGGTATCGAGAAAAGAAGTAATATTATAAATTGTGGTGCTCAGCAGCACCGGCATGATGGTCATAATGAGAACGCTGAAAATCCTGCCGTAACTCTCTGTCTTGCCACTGTAATCGCTCTTTACACGCTTAATGAATTTTACGCGGTATAAGATGAAGACGATAATTGTAAATACCAGCGCGGCAAGCGCACCTACGCCTGTTCCAAATGTACCGCCCGCTGCGCCATATGCTTCTGCATAAGTGGCAGGGTTCCCCAGAACTGCCCCAATCTTCGTACCATATTGAAACAGCATATAAGCAGCCCATACACTGACCACAGCATTGATAATCTGCTCTATCAGCTGTGAGACGGCGCTTGGCATCATCGTCCCCATTCCCTGGAAAAATCCACGTACAACTCCTAGAAGCGCTACAATCAGCAACGTAGGCGCCAATACTTTCAAAGCAAAAATACTCAGGGGAGTATTTACAATATAAGTGGTGATAAAGCCAGCCCCAAAATAAACAACCAGACATGCTGCGGTACCGGAAACCAGCGCAAAAATAAGCGCTCCCTTGAAGATACGATATGCATTTTTGCGCTGCCCTTTTGCCATCCTTGCTGATACCAGTTTAGAAACCGCCACTGGCAGACTGTAGGAGGAAATCAACAGCAAAATGCTGTAAATCTCCATCGCTGTTCCATAATAGTCATTTCCAATATCGCCGATAATAGATTTTAAAGGGATCCGATACAACAATCCTATAATGCGGCTGATAATCGACGCTACCGCCAAAATCGAACCCTGGACTAGGAAATTGGATTCACGTTTTCTTGTTCTGCCCATTGAAATTCCTCAATAAAACTTCCTACTGTTCTGTTGCCCTTGCCGCTGATAATTCCTCTTCCGTTGCATACACGCCGAAACGGTCTTTATATTTATTTCGGGCAATGCATACCCAAGTCTTGCCCTGATTGATGGTAATCTCATTGCCGCTCTCATCAAAATAACGTGCAGGACAGTCCTCGTTATCTTTGGTCCATGTAACTTTCTCCATTTTACCGTTCGTGATATAATAACCCTCTCCGCCGGAAAGCGTGTCAATATCCATATAACCGTTCTCATCTTTATAAGACCAGTCGCAATACTGAATCAGGATATTCTTCACGGAAAGCTGCTCGCTGTTTGCACCGTCAATATGCTTATCCTTGAACTCATAGCGGTAATACAGGCCGTCATCTTTGTTATAGACAAACCATGGCTTATTTACGAAATACCCTGGGCTTACCACCAGTGCCTCCTCGCCAGTAAGCTGTACCTGAGCATCATCATCTGCAAACTGGAAATGTCCCTGATAGGTATCGGAGAGTTCTGTACGGTATCCCATCTTTTCAATTCCGGCATTGATGCCCTCCTCGCTGGTAAATGCGTTGTGTGGCGACTTACGCTCAGGATCGCGGAAAAACATAATAGATTCTATCGAGGAATCCATACCGCTCAGATTGTGCACATCCTCACGAGCAAGAATCGGCTCCGCATAGACTGCCTGTCCATAATGTGCATATATCGAATCAAATTCTCTGGCAAAGTAGATAAAGTAATGGCGGCAGCTACGCACAGAACCAATCTTCTCCAGCCCTTGATAGTCCTGGAAAATTGCCATCAGACGAGTATAGGAACCCTCAACTGGCACTTCATAGATGACATCTGCCTTAGAAATGCCATATTGTGGCAGAGCATCTGAGGTATTGCCAATCATAATTGCCACAGGCCTCTTCTTTGCCAGTTCCTCGTCAATCCACTCTCCGCTGAGGTAACTCTTCGCCTTGCCTTCATGGGTATCCACTACTGGTTCCGGCTCTGGTTCTGGCTCCGGCTCTGGTTCCGGCTCTTCCGCCTCCTCCACGGGTTCCGGTTCTGGCACTTCTTCTTTCTTCTTGCCGCAGCCTACAGCCGTACAAAGGATACATGCTGCCAGGAGCAGATAAATCATACGTTTCTTCATAGTAATTTCCTCCATAATTTAATTTTGTTATAGACCTGCTATTTATCTTAAAATTCCCATCTGACCCAGTATTTTATTCTGTTTTTCTTCCATCAACTCTGAATCCTGCTGCAGCATATGGTCATATCCAAGCAGATGCAGGATACTGTGCAGAATAAGGAATGCATATTCCCTTCTCTCACTATGCCCAAAATTTTCGGCCTGTTCTTTTACTTTATCAATACAGAGCACAATGTCCCCCAAAAGAGCTTCCCCGGTGTCCGGGTTAAAATTATCTTCATCGTTCTCGAGTTCCCCGAAATCACCGGGAGACGGATAGCTGATTAGCGGAAATGAAAGGACGTCTGTCACCGCATCTATCCCCCGGTGTTCCCGATTTATTTCCTGGATATCCCCAGACGATACCAGCAGCAGACTGACTTCTGCCTCATAAGGAAAACTTTCGGCTTTCAGCGCTGTTCCCAACACCTCTTCGGCAAGTTCCCGGCAGTTAAAATCAAAGTCCGCTTCCGCTTCTTCTTCCAAAATTAAAGTCATAGCAGCTTCGCCTCCTTTATGAGATAATCCCTGATTTGCAGATACATATTCATGCCAAGACCCGATTTATCATAGAGGCCAGCGGAAGAATTCTCATTTAACGTCTGATAGACAATGATATCCTGATTCCAGGAACTTGAGAGGGTACTTTTGTCCAGGACATCAAACTTTGCCACTACGCTGTCCACAATGTGCACAATTGCAGATTCTATGGTAGACGGCAGTTTCTTCTCCCCATTGTATTCCTTTAAAATTTCTATGATTTCCCTGGG
>CANOHX010000260.1 GCA_947565885.1 uncultured Lachnospiraceae bacterium | reverse complement strand
TCCTGGACGTGAATGTGGGGCTTCCGGAGATTGACGAAGTGCAGATGATGCGCGATGTCGTGACCGGACTGCAGGGGATTACTGATTTGCCGCTGCAGATTGATACTTCAGACCCGGTGGCAATGGAGACGGCGATGCGCCTGTACAATGGCAAACCCTTGTTAAATTCTGTCAATGGCAAGCAGGAATCCATGGATGCCGTATTTCCGCTGGCAGCGAAATACGGCGGTATGATAGTATGCCTGACTTTGGATGAAAATGGGATCCCGGACACGGCAAAAGGGCGGATTGAAATTGCTGAGAAAATAATTGCCGAGGCTGCCAAATATGGGATTGGCAAGAAAGACTTGCTCATTGATACCCTGACTATGACAATCAGCACCGGGCAGGAAAATGCCGGCATTACCTTAGAGGCGCTTCATTATGTGCGCCATGTGCTGGGGGTGCACACAACTTTGGGCGTGTCCAATATTTCTTTCGGACTGCCGCAGCGTGAGCGCGTCAACACGGCATTTTTCACAATTGCGCTGTCCCAAGGGCTCAGCGCCGGCATTATCAACCCTAACAGTGAGGCGATGATGGCGGCATATGACTCCTACTGTGCGTTAAACGGCAGCGACAGCCAATGTGCAGATTACATTGCGCGCTATTCCGGGCAGGATGGGCAGCCCAAGGCTGCGGCAGCAAAGGCAGCGGAAATCAGCCTGTTCGATGCCGTAGTGCGGGGACTTGCAGAGAGCGCTTACCAGGCGGCTAAAAGAGAGCTTGCAGACAAAAAGCCGCTGGAGGTGATTGATGGGGATTTGATTCCGGCACTGGATAAGGTAGGGCAGGGGTTTGAGAAAAAGACGGTCTTTCTGCCGCAGCTTCTGATGAGCGCAGATGCGGCAAAAGCCGGTTTCGATGCCATCAAAGAACATCTGCAGTCACAGGGGACTGCCTCATCCTCCAAGGGAACTATTGTAATTGCCACGGTCAAAGGAGATATCCATGACATTGGGAAGAATATTGTCAAAGTCTTGCTGGAAAATTACGGATTTGATGTGATAGATTTAGGGAAAGATGTCCCGCCGGAGAAGGTGGTGGAAACTGCCCGCGCGCATCAGGTGAAGTTGGTAGGCTTAAGTGCTTTGATGACGACAACCGTGGCAAATATGGAAGAGACCATCAAATTATTGAAACAGGAACTGCCGATGTGCAAGGTGATGGTGGGAGGCGCGGTGCTGACCCAGACATATGCCGATATGATTGGCGCGGATTTTTATTCCAAGGATGCCATGGGCTCCGTGCGCTATGCCAACGAACTGTTTCATGGATAAACGGTTTGTCCATAGATGACAGCAGATAGTTTGCCGCTTGCCGGCTTTAGAACTCTCCAGACCTTTTTGAATATATTATAGTAGCTGTTTATAACTTCATGACGAGAAGTGCGGACAGCGTATCTATATGATTTCAGAGAGGAGATGGAGAGTTTTGCATATTGATTGGGTTGTTTTAGGAGCAGTTCTGGCAGTGCTTCTGCTGGTCATCCTTTTGTGCTGCCTCAGGGTGCAGCATCATAGACGTGCAAAATGTCGTGTCAGGCGGCGCAGCGATGAAGAGAAGCTCTGCGATATCAACCGGGCGTTAGAGCCGTTTGGTTTTTCCTATGATTTGCGCAGGGATATCGTCTATTCCCTGAAAGATGCCTGGCAGCGGCAGTTTGGCTATGGCAGACTATATGATGAGATGGCTCCGGTTATGAATATGGTAATACACAGTGAGCCTATTTATTTTGATTACGATGGCAGAAGATGGATGATTGAATTATGGAAAGGGCAGTATGGCATCACCACTGGTGCGGAGGTGGGGGTTTACGTGGAGAAAGAGCGGGAGGATGAGAAAGACCCGGAGGATATATTTTACCAGTGTGTCTCCGAGGAAGATGAACTTCCCATCTCTATGGTTTTATTCAAGAATGGTAAGCGTATCTTCCACCGTGACCGGCGGCATTGGTGGCTGACCGGCTTTTCGCTTGGGGAATTCTCCTGGCCCGGCGAACTGATGTTGGAAGTGTCCCTTACGTTTCCTGACTTTGCCATGATGGAGGCGTTCCTGGAAGGTTGTTATTACGCTGGCTACCAGCCAGAAGATTTCCGAGTGTGGTACAAGCGGGTCAGTTTCCGCCTTTATCAGCCGAAGACGAAACAGCCATCGAAATACGGCAGGATTTTTGGCAGGTGGATTCAGTGGCAGAACCGCCATAATTGCAAAATATACCAGCGTGTCACGAAAGATTTCACGAGAACCGTTGACAAACTGGACTATCTCATGCAGGCATACCCAAGGATTTTCGGCATAATTATGAAAACTGGAAGAATTGCCTGGGGGAAAAAGAAACATGACCCTTACCGAAAAAAGATTAAACAGGGCTTATGACAATGCGCTCTGTGTCCCCATAAACCGGGGGAGCCGGATTGTGCTGATGAGCGACTGCCACCGCGGCATCGGCAATTGGGGCGATAATTTCCAGCCGAACCAGAACTTGTTTTTTGCAGCCCTGCAGTATTATAACCGCAGGAATTTCACGTACATTGAATTGGGGGATGGGGATGAATTGTGGGAAAACCGGAATTTGCAGGAAATTGTGCGTACCCACGATAACCAGTTCTGGATTATGAGTGAATTTTACAGAAGAGGGCGTCTGTATATGCTCTATGGGAACCATGACCGCAAGAAAGCGTGTGACAAATATTTTAAGTCCCACTGCCATGAGTATTACTGTGAGACGGAGAAACAGATGAAACAGCTGTTCCCCGATATGAAAGTACATGAAGCAATCCGGCTGCAGGAATCCTGCAGCGGGGTGGAATTATTCCTGGTGCATGGGCATCAGGGCGATTTGTGGAACGATATCCTGTGGAAAGTTACGCGTCTTATGGTGCGTTATCTCTGGCGTCCGCTGGAACTGGCGGGCTGCAATGACCCCACCAGCGCGGCAAAAAACTATCAGAGGAAAGAAAAGACGGAACGGAAGCTGTCAGCGTGGGCGGATGGGCATCGAAAGATTTTAGTCGCCGGGCATACCCACCGCCCGTCTTTCCCGCGGCCGGGAGAGGGGCATTATTTTAATGATGGAAGCTGCGTACATCCCCGCTGTATCACTGCCTTGGAGGTGGAATGCGGTGAAATCTCCCTGGTGAAATGGAGCGTGAATGTGCGGGATGATAACATGCTTTACATTGGCAGGGAATTGCTGGAGGGTCCCAGGCGGCTGGAGGATTATCTGTAAAGGGTGTTAATTCCTGTGGGCAATCATCTACTTAGCCAAGCAGCTGCGCCAGCGAGGTATTTGATGTACAGTTTGGATGAAATGCCAAAAGCACCTGTCACATTTTGTGACAGGTGACCGTTGCATATAGATTGCGCTCGGAAAACATGTTTTCCGGATGCAATCTTATGCAATGTGACTCTGATGCTATTGCATCAGGTCCTTTTGGCATACAAAATTTGCTTTTAAATGAACAATAACATAATATGCACAACCTATCCCATCATCTTTTTTACCATATTGTGAATTTCCAGACTATATGATAAAATTTTACCAGAAACAGTAACTTTAACACTGGAAAAGATAAAAGTTAGGAGAAGAAAATGAGACGTTTTAAAATGTGTGTATCGCTGTTGCTTATCGTATGCATGGTATGTGCCATTCCCGCGGAAGCAGCGGTAAACCAATCTGTGGCTGCAGCGGACAGGCTGGCACAGGAAGGGCAGGATTCTGCAGCGGATAAAGGGATAAGATTAAAGGAAAGTATATCAGTTAATCAATTATGGGAAAAATTCAG
>CANOHX010000259.1 GCA_947565885.1 uncultured Lachnospiraceae bacterium | reverse complement strand
GACTATATCATCTCTCAGCCTAAGTTGTAATCAGAAGTGCATTCTTGCACTTCTGCCGCGGGCGGTTCGCTGCATTTATGCAGCTTCTTCCTCTGAACCGCCCTGCGATCTGCTCAGGCTATATCATCTCTCAGCCTAAGTTGTAATCAGAAGTGCATTCTTGCACTTCTGCCGCGGGCGGTTCGCTGCATTTATGCAGCTTCTTCCTCTGAACCGCCCTGCGATCTATAGGCAATATACCTAAACGCTTTGCGTTTAGGATATTGCCTCTGCGCCAGCAATAATCTCAGTAAGCTCCTGTGTAATGGAACCCTGGCGCGCTCTGTTATATTTCAATGTCAAATCACTAATCATTTCATCTGCATTGCTTGTTGCGGAATCCATCGCCTGCATCCTGGCGCCGTTTTCACTGGCTACTGCCTCCACCAATGCCCCATAAAAGAGACTGGTCAGGTACTTAGGAATAATCAAATCCAGCGCTTCTTCCTCGTTTGGCTCATAATTCATCAGCAGATTGCTATCTGCTTCCTGCAAGTCCGCTTCATCAAATTCCACCGGAAGCAATTTCATAAGCGTAGGCTCATGGCTGACTGTATTCTTAAAATGCGTATACGCAAGATAGATTTCTCCAATCTCTCCTTTGCTGAATGCTTCTAATACTTCCTTACAGATAGTCACTGCGTCCTCGTAGGTAGGGCCTTCAATCACGTCAGAATAATCTGCCTTAACCTCGTAGCCCCTGCGCACCAGCTGTTCTTTTGCCTTGCGCCCAATCATATAAATTTGGGCGTCCTCAACGGGAATGCCGCTGCTAGTAACAAGTTTCACAATGTTGGAATTGTATCCGCCCGCCAATCCGCGGTTAGAAGCAATCGTGATGATGGCCTTTTTACTGGAATCCCCCGCTTTCAGATAAGGATGGCTGAGGCTGCCGCTTCTTGCCAGCATGGAAGTCACGGTCTGATACATATGGTTGAAATATGGATTGGACTGTTCTGCACGGTTTCTCGCTTTTTGCAATTTAACAGTAGAAACAAGCTTCATGGCTTTTGTGATTTGCTGCGTACTCTGTATGCTGCCTTTTCTTCTTTTTATGTCCCTCATGGACGCCATAATGATTCACCACCTAACTGATATGCCTTGCTAAGGCGTTCTGCTGTCTCTATTTAAACTGTGCCTTACATTCCTCAATCGCTTTCACCAGCTTCTTCTCCGTCTCCTCTTTGATTTCCTTATCGGTACGGATAGCCTCTGGAATCTCAGGATACTTTGTATCTATAAAGTCAAACAGCTCCTCCTCAAAGCGGAGAATATCTGCAACCGGAACATCCAAAAGATATTTCTTAGTAGCTGCATAAATAATTATAACCTGATACTCTACAGCCATCGGCTTATACTGCGGCTGCTTAAGCATCTCACGGATTCTCTCGCCTTGCGCAAGTTTCTCTGTAGTGTCCGCATCCAATTCAGAACCGAACTGTGCAAATGCTGCAAGCTCGCGGAACTGTGCCAACTCCACACGGATGGGTGCTGCAATCTTCTTCATCGCCTTAATCTGCGCTGCACCACCTACACGCGATACGGACAGGCCTGCGTTGATTGCCGGACGGAATCCTGAGTTGAACATTTCCGTTTCCAGATAAATCTGACCGTCTGTAATAGAAATTACATTCGTGGGGATATAAGCGGAAACGTCTCCTGCCTGTGTCTCAATAATGGGCAATGCCGTCAAAGAACCGCCGCCCAGCTTCTCGGACAATCTGGCTGCACGTTCCAAAAGCCTGGAGTGCAGATAGAATACGTCTCCAGGATATGCCTCACGTCCTGGCGGACGACGCAGCAGCAAGGAAAGGGTACGGTATGCAGTTGCGTGTTTACTCAAGTCGTCATAGACAACCAGCACGTCCTCTCCATTTTCCATCCATTCCTCTCCAATCGCACATCCTGCATAAGGTGCGATATACTGTAACGGCGCAAGCTCACTGGCAGTAGATGCCACTACTGTGGTATAATCCATAGCACCGAACTCTTCAAATGTCTTTACAATCGTTGCAACGGTAGAAGCCTTCTGACCGATTGCCACATAGATACATTTTACACCCTGCCCTTTCTGGTTGATTATCGTGTCAACGGCAATCGCCGTCTTACCTGTCTGGCGGTCACCGATAATCAGCTCACGCTGTCCTCTTCCTATCGGTATCATGGAGTCGATCGCCTTGATACCTGTCTGCAGCGGTGTATCTACAGACTTTCTGGAAATAACTCCAGATGCAACTCTTTCAATCTGCCTGAACTTGGTGGTCTCAATGGGTCCTTTGCCGTCAATGGGCTGCCCCAAAGCATTTACTACACGTCCGGTCATGGCATCGCCAACCGGCACTTCTACCACCCTGCCCGTTGTCTTAACGGTATCGCCTTCATTGATATTCTTATGGTCTCCTAATAACACAGCACCAACGTTATCTTCTTCCAGATTCAACACCATTCCATAGACTTCGCCAGGAAATTCTAACAATTCGCCTTGCATGGCATTTTCCAGACCGTGAATACGTGCAATGCCGTCTGCCACCTGGATAACCGTCCCGACATCAGATACCTCAAGCTGTGCGGCATACCGTTTCACCTGTTCTTTAATGACAGAACTTATTTCCTCTGGTCTTAAATTCATGGAATTATTCACCTACTTTCAACTGTATTTTCGATAATTCCCGGGTCAAAGTCATCAGCCTGCTCTTCACGCTGCTGTCAATTACTCTGTCTCCAATCCGAATTACCAAGCCGCCGATTAAACTTTCATCCACATCATAGTGCATTTCAAATTCAACATATTTCGTGGTCTCTAACAATCTTTTCTTCACCTGCTCCTTCTGACTGTCCGAAAGCGGCATAGGCGCAGTCACGTAAGCGGTGCCGATGTTTTTATATTCTTTTACCTGGTCAATGAAATATGCAAACACAGATTCCATTTCACCGTAATGACCCTTGGAGACAAGCATACGCATCAGTCCCGTTATTTCATCCTGAACCTTGCCTTTAAATACCTGTTCCAGAATCCCAATTTTTTCTTCTTTTACGATTTTCGGGTGATTCATCAGTTTGGAAAGCTCGTTGTCTTCACGAAGAATCTGGCTAATCAGCCTTACTTCTTCCAACATCTCATCCATCTGACCAGATTCCACAGCAAGCTCAAACAATGCATCCCCATATGTTTTGGATACTAGCTTTGCCATGTGCTCTCACCTATTTCCTTTAATGTCTCATCCACCAATGTATCCTGAATGGTTGTATCGATAGAGGCTGTGACTACTTTTCCTGCCATCATGGAGGCAATCGCAATCATTTCCTGCTTTGCCTCGTCCATCACGCGCTTTTTCTCCAGCAAGGCTTCCTCGTTGGCACGCTTGATGATCCTTGCAGCCTCTTCCTTTGCCTCATCCACAATCTTTGTCTGATTCTTTAAAGCTTTCTGGCGGGCCTCACTTAATATTTCCTCCGCTTCTTTCTCAATACCCTTGAGCTTCTGGTCATATTCCTCCTTGACAGCAGCGGCTTCCTCTTTGTCCTTGCGCGCTGTATCAATATCATTCTTGATACGCTCCTGCCTGTCCTTGAGCATCTTCTTTGCCGGGTTAAACAGCAGATAAGACATCAATGTGAACAGGAACAGGATGGCAAGCAAAGAAAGCACGGTATCATGCAATAGCTGAGGATTTAAGCCAAATAATTGTTCCAAGGCCGAGCCTCCTTTCATTGTTATTGCGCTGTACTTTGCGCATAAAGGTTTGCCTGTTAAGGCGTTCATTGTTATTGCGCTGTACTTTGCGCATAAAGGTTTGCCTGTTAAGGCGTTCA
>CANOHX010000258.1 GCA_947565885.1 uncultured Lachnospiraceae bacterium | reverse complement strand
TTCGCTCTGCCTTTTGGCTGCTCCACAAGGCATCAGGGCTCCTCCCAGCTTCGCTGGGTCCCTCCTCATGCCATATCATGCCATATCATGCCATATCCCTAAGATTCTTTTTCAACTCTATCATCTTGTCACGCAGCTCTGCCGCCGCCTCGAAGTTCAGTTCCGCCGCTGCCGCCTGCATCTTTTTCTGGATCTCGCCAATCAGTTTCTCCAACTCTTTCTTGCTCATGGACTCCGGGTCTTTCTCGAAACGGTACTCCTCTTTCGCCACTTTCTTGGAAATGCTGATAAGCTCACGGACTGATTTCTGGATAGTCTTGGGCGTGATTCCATGCTGCTGATTGTACGCTTCCTGCTTGCTCCTTCTGCGGTTCGTCTCATCAATTGCCACCCGCATGGAATCTGTAATATTGTCCGCATACATGATTACATGCCCCTCTGAATTGCGGGCGGCACGCCCGATTGTCTGAATCAATGAGGTCTCCGAGCGCAGGAATCCCTCTTTGTCAGCGTCCAATATTGCCACCAGCGTAATCTCCGGGATATCCAATCCCTCGCGCAGCAGGTTGATTCCTACCAGCACGTCAAAGACATCCAAACGCAGGTCACGGATAATCTCCGCTCGTTCCAACGTGTCAATGTCTGAATGAAGATATTTGACCCTGATTCCTACCTCACGCATATAATCCGTCAAATCCTCCGCCATTTTCTTGGTAAGCGTGGTAATCAGGACCTTATTCTTACCTGCAATCTCCTTATTTACTTCCCCGATAAGGTCGTCAATCTGCCCTTCCACCGGACGCACCTGCACTTCGGGGTCTAACAGCCCAGTAGGGCGGATAATCTGCTCCGCTCGCAGCAGCTCATGCTCCTTCTCGTAGACGTTGGGGGTCGCTGACACAAACAGCATCTGGTCTATCTTGCTTTCAAATTCCCCAAAATTCAAGGGACGGTTATCCTTTGCCGAGGGCAGACGGAATCCGTAATCCACCAGCGTGGTCTTGCGCGACTGGTCACCCGCATACATCCCCCGCACCTGCGGAATCGTAATGTGCGATTCGTCCACGATAATCAGGAATTCCTCCGGGAAATAATCAATCAAGGTATGGGGCGGTTCCCCCGGCTGCAACCCAGCCAGGTAGCGCGAATAATTCTCAATGCCGCTGCAGAATCCGGTCTCTTTGAGCATCTCTATATCGAAATTCGTGCGCTCTGCAATCCGTTGTGCCTCCAACAGCTTGTCCTCGCCTTTAAAATATTTGACACGTTCCACCATCTCCTGCTCAATCTCCGCCGCTGCCTGACGTATTTTCTCCGGGGCAACCACATAATGGGACGCAGGAAATACTGCTATATGTTCCAACTGGCTCTTTATCTCCCCAGTAAGCACATCAATCTCTGTAATTCTGTCCACTTCATCCCCGAAAAATTCCACCCGGAATGCCGTCTCTCCAAAATTTGCCGGAAAAATTTCTACCACATCTCCCCTGACCCGGAAAGTTCCCCTCTGGAAATCCATATCATTCCTGGTATACTGTATATCAATCAACTTGCGTATGACATCATCCCTGTCTTTTTCCATGCCCGGACGCAAAGAAAGCATCATGTTCTTGTAATCTATAGGACTTCCCAGTCCATAGATACAGGATACGCTGGAAATGATAATCACATCCTCGCGCTCCGCCAGCGCCGCCGTCGCCGACAACCGCAGCTTGTCAATTTCATCATTGATGGACGAATCCTTAGCAATGTAGGTGTCCGTGGACGGAACATATGCTTCCGGCTGGTAATAGTCGTAATAGGACACAAAATACTCCACCGCATTCTCCGGGAACATCTCCTTGAATTCTCCGTATAGCTGCGCCGCAAGCGTCTTGTTGTGGGCGATGACCAGCGTCGGCTTCTGCAATTCCTGAATGACATTCGCCATCGTAAATGTCTTGCCGGAACCCGTAACCCCTAGTAAAGTCTGGAATTGGTTGCCCTCCTTGAAGCCTTTGACCAGCTCGGCGATGGCCTGCGGCTGGTCGCCTGTGGGCTTGTAGGGGGCTTGTAATTTGAAAGCATGCCCGCCTTTTGGGCTGCTTTCATGAGCAAGTAGCTGACCTTTGTCAGCGGATTGCGAATTTCCTCTCTTATCTGGCATATGAAAACCTCTCTTTCACAGAATTACTTCGACTACTATGTACCATAAAATTCGTGTAATTTAGAAATAATTTCGTGTAAATTTTCATTTTAAGATTGGCTTATAGGCGAACTTTTGCAACCACACGAATGAAAGTCACAATTTGCAGTCATAACTATTTACAAAGTAGTCTGTTTCATATTCTATATCATATAAATTAGCAATGTCTTTATTTTTTGCTATCATAAATCAACTGATTTCTCTCAAATTCTTTCTGTAATTCTTCTACTGTCGGCAAAACAGTCATATACTTTGAAGCAAATATCTGTTGACTTTCATGGAGTACCGAATATTTCACAATCGTTTCATCCTTATCTGTGCAAAAGATAATCCCGATTGTTGGGTTATCATCCTCTCTTCTTTTTAAGTCATCAAACATTCTGACATACATATCCATTTGTCCTATATCTTGATGTGTCAATTTCTTTGTTTTTAAATCAATAACGACAAAACATTTCAGAATGTAATTATAAAAAACCAAATCAATATAGAAATCTGTTGTTTCGGTGCATATTCTCATCTGTCTGCCTACAAAAGAAAATCCTTTTCCCATTTCTAACAGGAACTTCTGAAGATTATTTATAATTGCTGTTTCTAAATCACTTTCCAATTGACTGATATTTGGAGCAACTCCCATAAATTCTAACACAAATGGATCTTTTACAAATTCTAATGCTCTATTTTCTTTATCCGGTAACTGTGTGGACAACATTCTTTTGTAATATCCACTCTTAATATTGCGCTCCAAAACTCTGACAGACCAATTTTCTGTCAGGGTCTCCTTTAAATAAAAGTTTCTTTCCTCTTCATCGGAAATACGCATTATACTTCTAAGATGAGACCACGGAATTTTACCAGCCATTGAAAATCCATATGAATCTTCTGAAAACGCCAAATAAAATTGTCTACAATTTTTTAAATTTGCCACAGAAAATCCTGTCCCGAATTCGTCTGATAATTGTTTTGATAGATTTTTTATCAAATAAGAACCATATTTTGCTTTCTTTTCACCATATTGTTCCTGCTGTACAATTCGTCGTCCTACATTCCAATAGGCAAATGTCATAATTCCATTAGCACTATCGTAAGCCTGTTCTCTCGCTCGTTTCAAAATAAGACGTACATCATCATAAAACTGCTGCTCCGAATCAACTATTAAGTCGTATTTTTCGCGTTTGACCACTTCTTCCTTTTTTCCCATATTCTCTCCGTTGAATTAGCTACACATGTGTAGCCAATTTATTTTCATAAACTTTTGAACCTATTTTAGACTTCCTTATTTCTAATCAAAATGACGTCATCTCTCATCTTACACCCTTTATTTGTTTACAGTCTGCCATAAAAAGCACATCAAGAATCTTTTTACGTTCTTCCAACAAATCTGCATATGTTGAACTGATAAATACTTGAAATTTCTTATTATTCATCTTCTCCCCTACTCCTTTTATCATTTTTGTTTTCTTTTGTACCTATCCGTAAAAATCTTCTCAAACAATGTTTATCTTAATCTTCGTGACAATTTAAAAAATTTTCGCTTATAAAATTTTTGCTGTATAAACAATAATCTATTTATGTAGTGTTACATCGTATATTACACGAATCCAGGTCACAAACTCCCCCCATCCGCCTAGTATTATTTCGTCCATAATCCCCCATCTTGTCCACAAAATACGGTACAATCAGCACCA
>CANOHX010000257.1 GCA_947565885.1 uncultured Lachnospiraceae bacterium | reverse complement strand
CTCCAAAAAGAAGCCGGAACAGAGTTTTTTCAGGTAGGGATTTTTCATTTCCTGAATAAATGCACAAAGTTCCACGTACATTTTGTCAATATCTTTATCACTGACTGGAAGATAGTCTGATGGGTTACATTCCTCCTCCCGCACTCTGCGGATTCGTTTGATATTCAGCTGCAGGGCACCCTGAAAACTGGTGACATCTCCCATGACATCAATGTAATCCAAGGTTTCAAATTCATCAATCCCTTGTGAATTGGGGTCCCATATTTTTGCATCCAGCGTACCGGTTTTGTCTTGCAGAATCAAGGTCTCATAAGGTTTTCCTGCTTTGGTAAGCGCAGTCTGCCTGCTCTTACACAAATAAATCTCTCCAATGCGCTCTCCCTCTCGCAGTGTCTCAATATATTTCATATCATTACTCCTTCTTAGCGTAAAATTCCCACCGTCACTTTACATTCTAAATCAACATAACCCATGCCAATCTGACGCTTGACGGCAATCGTTATCTCGTCTTCCGGCTGTCTCTCATATATCTTCTGGTAATACTGTACAACATTGATAATCTCGTCCCCATTAATTGCGGTAATGACATCTGCCGCCTGCAAACCTCCAGCCATGGCCGGAGAATCCAATTCGACTGACTTGATATATACGCCTTTGGGAATTCCATATTCTTCTGCAATATCATTTGTAACTGTGCTGATACGCAAGCCTACATAGGAGATATCCTGGTTATTTGACAAATCTTCAATTACCTGTTTCAGTTCAGAAATAGACAATGCCGTGATGGTATTGCGGTTGCTCTGGTTGCTATAATCCTGCAGTACCAATCCAACGACTTCCCCCTGTAAATTTATCAGCACACCACTGCCATTTTCATTTCCAATAATGTCTGTGGTAAAAATCGTATAATTTGTGTCTATTGTGGAGACTGTATTCTGAGACGAGGTAATAGTCCCACATAAAATGGAATAGTTTGCTCCCAATGGGCTTCCAATGGCAATTACAGAAGTACCCTGGGTAATCGCATAAGAGTTCCCCAAGGCGGCAACACTAATCTGATTCATTGTCTCTTCAGAAATTTCAGACAAAGGAACGGCAATCACCGCAATTCCCGTATTGCCATCGTATTTCTTCAAAGTTGCAGAGGCTTCTGCCTCATCAATAAATGTAATATGGATTGCCTTGGCATCTGCAATAATTTTTTTCTCTGTAAGAATTAAAAGTTCCTGCCCATTATTTTCTATGATAATTCCAGCAGAACTGTTCTCATTTTCATAGGGCGTATCGAACCAATCCACGCCATTTGTCACTCCGGTAACTGTTACCAGAGATTTGCTCGCTTGCTGCCCGATGGCATACAATTTATTCTGCAGTTCCTGATAATCCTCCGGCTCCAGCTGTTCCTGAACTACAACCGTCTGGTTCTCCGGCTCTTTCTCCGGCTCAGGCTCAGGTTCCTCTTTCTTCTCTGGCGCCGGTTCTACCTCCTGTGGAATAACGTCCTTTGGGATAGTAATTGTGGATTCCTCTTCTGGATAAAGCTTTTCCTCAAAATAAGGCTTTAAAAGCACAAAAACAAAACAAGCTGCTGCACCGAATATGATTGCACACAGAAGATTGTATATTGCCTTGAGCAACAGCCGCCGTTTGTTGATAGGTTTGTCCTTTATTTTCTCCTTGATAAAAGCAAATTCCTGCTCACCCTGCTCCTGTTGTTTCATAACCGCCCTCCTGATGGATTTATCTTTAATGCGTTTATGCTCAAACTTTGTCCTTTTACCATTATACGTTTTTCCCTCATTTGTTGCAAGATTTTTCTTTTTGAGTTATACTTGGGCATGAGGAGGGACCCAGCGCAGCTGGGAGGAGCCCTGATGCCTTTTTTCGGTTCCAATGAAGTAAATGGGCATGAGGAGGGACCCAGCGTAGCTGGGAGGATTCCTTAGGTCTCTTATCGGTTCCAGAAAAGTAAATGGACCTAAGGAGGGACCATATGACCTGAGGGGGGACCATATGACCTGAGGGGGGACCCAGCGTAGCTGGGGAGAGTCCTGAGGTCCTGTTTCGGTTCCAACTAAGCATATCGTAGCTGGGGAGAGTCCTGAGGTCCTGTTTCGGTTCCAACGAAGCATATTGCAGCTGGGAGGAGCCCTGATGCCTTTTTTCGGTTCCAATGATGTAAATGGACATGAGGAGAATTTAAAATATGAATAAGAAATCATTACGCACTTTAGAATATAACAAAATTATCGATCTCCTTTGCGAGCAGGCAACCTGCAGCCAGGGCAGAGAGCTTTGCAGACATTTAAAGCCCTCTACGGATCTTACACAGATACGCCTTGCACAGCAGCAGACCAGCGATGCCCTGACAAGAATTTATCAGAAAGGCTCCCTTTCTTTTTCCGGCACACACAACATCGGAGCGTCTTTAAAACGCTTGGAAATCGGCGGGGTCATGAATATAGAAGAACTGCTTAAAACCGCTTCCCTGTTAGAAGTTGCCAAGAGGGCAAAAGCTTACGCGCGGGGAAACAGGGAAGAAGCACAGAGCGACTCGCTTGAGGAACTGTTTGCAAAACTTGAACCATTGACGCCGCTGCTAGATGAAATCCGGCGCTGCATTCTCTCAGAAGACGAGATAGCCGATGATGCTTCTGCAAACCTGAAAAATATCCGCCGTTCCATCAAGAATACCAACGACAAAATCCGCAGCCAGATGAACACGATGCTGAACAATTCCGATACCAGAAACCATCTGCAGGATACCGTGGTTACGATGCGCAATGGCCGTTACTGCCTGCCTGTCAAAGCGGAAGCAAAAGGGCAGGTTCCCGGTATGATTCACGACCAGTCTTCTACGGGTTCTACCTTATTTATCGAACCCATAGCAGTGGTGAAACTAAACAATGATTTGAAAGAACTTTACCTGAAAGAACAGGAGGAAAAAGAAGCGATTCTCGCCAACCTCAGCAACCAGGCTGCCGAGCATATTCCTGAAATACAAAATGACTATCAAATCCTCACGGAACTGGATTTTATTTTTGCCAAGGGTTCCCTGGCGAAACAATACAACGGCACAGCTCCCCTGTTCAATACGGAACACCGTATCCGTATCCGCAAGGGACGCCACCCGCTGCTCGACAGCCATACCGTTGTGCCCATAGATATCCATTTAGGCGATGACTTTGATTTGCTGATTGTCACCGGGCCGAACACCGGCGGCAAGACTGTTTCCCTCAAAACAGTAGGGCTTTTTACGCTGATGGGACAGGCAGGGCTGCATATCCCGGCAAATGACCGCTCTGAATTGTCTGTATTTGAAGATGTTTTCGCGGATATCGGAGATGAGCAGAGCATTGAACAAAGCCTCAGCACGTTCTCCTCGCATATGACAAATATTGTCTCCATTTTGAAAAATGCAGATGAGAATTCACTGGTATTGTTCGATGAGCTCTGTGCTGGAACCGACCCCACTGAAGGCGCCGCACTTGCCATTTCCATATTGTCAAAACTGCATAATTACGGCATACGCACAATGGCAACTACCCATTACAGTGAATTGAAAGTGTTTGCACTTTCTACGCCTGGCGTGGAAAATGCCAGCTGTGAATTTTCCGTAGAAACCTTAAGTCCGACTTATCGTCTTTTAATTGGCATTCCCGGCAAAAGCAATGCGTTTGCCATCTCCGGCAAGCTCGGCCTACCCTCAGATATTATTGATGATGCCAAAGAGCGGATGTCAGAGCAGGATGAAAATTTTGAGGATTTGATTGCTGATTTGGAAGCCAGCCGCGTCACGATAGAACAGGAACGCTTAGAAGCGGAAACCTACCGACGGGAGACAGAAACGCTGAAACAAAAGCTTCAGCAAAAACAGGAACGTATTGATGAGCAACGCGACAAGATTATCCGCCAGGCAA
>CANOHX010000256.1 GCA_947565885.1 uncultured Lachnospiraceae bacterium | reverse complement strand
CAGAAGGATTTGGAGGCAAGCACATTGCCCTTATTGGAAACAGCTCCGTGGAGTGGATTGAAAGTTATCTGGGCATTATTACCGGGAATACGGTCGCTGTGCCGCTTGACGCCGGGCTTCCGGGAGAAGATCTGATAGATTTAATTAACCGCTCGGATTCGGAAGGTCTTTTCTTAAGCCCTAAAGGTGTGGCGCTCTTGGATGCAATCCTGGCAGCATGTCCGAAACTGAGAAAAATCTGGCTGCTTCAGGAGGAAGAGACGGAATCTGCCAATGGAAAGGTCGTGTCCCTTTCCTCGCTTAAGAGGGCTGCCGGAAATAATGGGGCAGATGCGGGCAGGCCGAATCCTGAGGATGTAGCAACGATTATTTTTACATCAGGGACAACTGGGAAAAGCAAGGGAGTTATGCTGACACAGGATAACCTGGCAACGAACGTGGCGTATGTCCGTTATACGGCAGAACCGGGAACGGCAATGCTGAGCGTACTGCCGATTCACCATGCATTCTGTCTGGTGATGGATTGGCTCAAAGGATTCTCCCTGGGCGCAACCGTTTGTATCAATGATTCCCTTCTGCATATGGTAAAAAATATGGGTGTCTTCAAACCGCAGGTAATTTTGATGGTTCCGATGATGGTGGAGACGATTTACAAGAGGCTCTCAGCAGCAGACCCATCCATTCCCAAACAGGCGTTGGCAGCGAATGTATTTGGCGGCAACCTGAAAATTATATTTACCGGCGGCGCTCATCTTGACCCATTTTACATTGAAAAGTTTGCAGAATACGGCGTAAATATTTATGAGGGATATGGCATGTCGGAGTGCTCTCCGGTAATCAGCTCCAATATGCCGGGAGACAATAAGCCGGGCTCTATCGGCAGGCCGCTTGAAAATGCGGAGATTGCGTTTGACAATGGAGAAATTCTTGTCAAGGGCAGCAGTGTCATGAAAGGATATTACCAGATGCCAAAAGAGACGGCGGAGACCCTGAAAGACGGCTGGCTGCATACGGGAGACAAGGGGTATCTGGATGAAGACGGCTTTCTGTTTATCAACGGACGCGTGAAGAATCTGATTATCCTTTCCAACGGAGAAAATATTTCACCTGAGGAAATTGAGAATAAGCTGGCGCTTGGCGCACTGGTAGGCGAAGTCATTGTCACTGGTGAAAATAATGGTCTTACGGCAAGAATTTACCCGGATCAGGATGTCGTTCAGGCGAAAGGCCTTGGCGCAGAGGAAATCCAGGCGGGGCTGCAGGCATTCTTGGATGAGTATAATAAGAAGCAGCCTACTTACCGCCAGATTACCGGGCTGATAGTGCGTAAGAACCCCTTTATCCGCAGCTCAACCAAGAAGATTAAGCGTCAGGAAGCGATGATTGATGAACCATTAAATCAATAAATCCCTTATGAAATAAACGGCATCATGACGGCGACAAACGATTGCGTGAGAATGTCGGCAATGACTTCGGCGGGGGCATGGAAATGCTCTGCGCTCCATTTGTGGAGCACGCCGATAGTACTGCCGATGACACAGGCAATCATATAGGAAAATTCCTCCTTGCTGGGATGTGAGGGGTCAGTGTTCTGCATGACATTGGAGACATAGCGATGGAACATGGTCAGGAATTTCTCGAAAAACGCCTCATTTTGTGGATTGCGCAGAAGGTTGCCCAGAAAAGGGTTTGTCATCGTGTACTCGCAGATTGTCAGGAAATAAGACCTGCACATTTCCCGGTCGTTGCTGGGGTGGAATTTTTCCATGAGCGAAAAAATATCCTGGATAGTCCTATCCTCAATGGCAGTGATGAGGGCGGGGATGTTCTCGTAGTGGTTGTAAAAAGTACTACGAACTATCCCGGCTCTCTTTATCACATCGGAAACAGTTATCTTGTCTAATTCTTTTTCTTTGAGGACTAAAAAGAACGCATCGTAGATGGCTTCATCGGCGACAGAGTATCTCTCGTCCTGTATCTCATGTATCATAGGAATCTCCTTACTAATCCTGATTTGTCATATATGGTATTTAATGCTATTTTACCATGACATGGGAATTTATGCTATAAATTGATAAAAAACAATTCCACATTGATAAAAAAACAGACCTTGAAAGTAATTGAAAATGTGGCATAATATAAATAGCATTATTTAATCAGCAAAGACTTGAGAGGGATACGAATGAAGAAAAAATGGTTTAAAGAATATTTCAGCATTCCCAACCTGATGGGGTATTTCCGGATACTGATGCTCCCGGTATTCTTGCTGCTGTATACACATGCAGAGACTGCCAGAGAATATGCAGCAGCATTTGCGGTGCTTGCAGTATCGTTCCTTACAGATTTTTTTGATGGCAGGATAGCCAGGCGGTTTGGCATGATAACGGAATTCGGAAAGGCGCTGGACCCCATGGCAGACAAGCTGACGCAGGGGACTTTGATATTGGCAGTGTCTTTCCGTTATCGTTTGATGTATGCGCTTGTCATTCTGTTTCTGCTGAAGGAGGGCTATATGCTTTTTATGGGCCTCTATCTGAAAAAAAAGAAACATGTCTGGAATGGAGCACAGTGGTATGGGAAAATCTGCACGGCAGTCCTGGATGTCGGATTGTTTGCTTTACTGCTGTTTTGGAATATTCCGCTGTGGGCAGCAAATCTTATTATGGCGGTCATGGCGGCATTCATGGTATTTTCCCAGATAAAATACCTGCAGTTCCATGTCCGTATTATCCGTGGAATCGATATGTAATCACTTTTTTAATATTCCCATTTTTTGATTTGTTAGGAACTGTATGTTCTTAATATCAGCTACAGAAGAAAATTCTTCCAGAGGAAATCAGTTGCTTTTTAATGGACATCATTTTATAATATAAAATTAGGAAAATATCAATGAAAGGGTTTGCTTAGATAAAACGGATTTTTCCGTAACAGGAAAGACAGCAAGTGTCGGCAGGAAGACGGAGGATACAGGGAAGTTGTACACGATAGCGTTGTGTGATGATGAGGTAAAAGAACTTGACCAGATTGAAGCGTTTCTGGAAAGTTATCAGGACGGTAAGCAGGAGTTAGCATACAGGACGGAGCGGTTTGCCAGCGCGGAGGAACTGCTGCAGCGGGTAAAGGAAGATGGATATATGCCGGATATCCTGCTTTTGGATATCTTTATGTCCGGTAAAACTGGCATAGAGGCCGCGGAGGAGCTTAGGAAGTTAGGTATGTGCATGCCCATTGTTTTTCTCACTACCTCAAGGGAGCATGCCCTGGAGGCGTATGAAGTTGATGCAATTCAATATCTTGTGAAGCCTTTGGCAGAGGAGCGTTTTTTTCATGCCATGGATTCTGCCATAGGGCAGCTCCGCAGGATGGAAGAGAGTCAAGTGATAATAAAGGTTGCCGGTGGAATGCGCCAGATTCAGATAGATGATATTGTCTATTGTGAATCGCAGAAGAATTATCAGATATTCTATATGAAAGAGGAAGAGTACAGGGTACGCATGACGGCAGCGAAGCTCTGGGAACTGTTAGAACGTTTTCCGCAGTTCGGCAGATGCGGTCGTTCTTATATTCTGAACATGAATCATATCAATTCTGTAGAGAGGGAAGAGATTGTTATGTATAATAACCGTACTATTTACATACCGCGAAATAAGGCGGCAGAATTTAAGAAAGAATATTTTGCCTATTATTTTGATAACAGGGAATAATTGATTGGAATACCCAGTGCTGTCGGCGAAAAGGAATTAGGAGAAGAATGAGAAAAGATGCTCTTTTCTTTGGGAAAAGAGGGTCTTTTTTTATGCTGTTTATTATAAGAACTGGAAATCATTTGTCCCCAAAAAAAAGCTACTTGTCCCATATAGTAGAATTTTCATTTATGGAATGATACTATTAAACCCAAATAGAATTTTGTCAAAGGAGGATTGTGGGCTATGTTAG
>CANOHX010000255.1 GCA_947565885.1 uncultured Lachnospiraceae bacterium | reverse complement strand
GGTCAAAGGCTTCCGGCATGATATTGTCCTCGTTCAGTTCCGCTTCCGGCACAAGATCCGGCGGATAACTCTGGTCAGCCAGAAAAAGAGGTGCCAAGCCATGTAGTGTCTCCCAACCAATCTGAGGAGGAGATAGCCACAAAACCGCAGAAAGACAAGTCTAGATACCCGGACGGCTTAGGAGCACCGGAGAGAAAGACGCCGAATCAGGGGCAAAAAACAGATTATCCCATGCAGTCAGAGGGATCCGCTGCATAAGGCAATCAGGAAAACAATTTTATATTGGTTAACCCTCACAATACATAGATGAGGAAAAACTCCCTTTTTAGCGCTCCCAGACAGTTTAGGCTGCCTGGGGCGCTTTTTTTCTTGAAATATAAGAGCATAACAGGTATATTATTAATGATGGTATCTAAGTAAACACTGATTTCATCAGCGTTACCCTAAAAATAAAGAAAAGAGAGAAAATATGGTAAAAATTTTATCAGACAGTACCTGTGATCTGTCACAGGAATTAACAGAGAGATACGGCATTGAGATTCTTCCGCTTCATGTGCTGATGGGGGAAGAGGATCATAAAGATGGCGTAGATATCACACCAGATGAAATTTTCCGCTGGTCCGATGCGAATAAGAGCACGCCGAAGACGGCTGCTCCATCTATAGAAGATGCGGTGGAGAAAATTGGCAGATTGTTGGAGGGCGGCAATGAAGTGATATGTTTTTCGATTTCGGAGACGATGTCTTCGTCCTTGAATATTATGCGACTTGCTATCAAGGAACTGGAAGCGGAGGACCGTGCCTTTGCCTTTGATTCTAAGAATCTGTCTACCGGAATCGGGCTGCTTGTGATTGAAGCCGCCTGTATGGCGAAAGAAGGCATGGGTGCAGCGGAGATTCTAAAGAAATTGGAAGAACTGCGCCCGCTGGTGCGCAGCAGCTTTGTGGTGGACACGCTTACTTATCTGCACCGCGGCGGCAGATGCAGCGGGGTTGCAGCATTGGCAGGCGGGATGCTCAAGCTTCATCCTAAGATTGTAGTCGTTGATGGGAAGATGGAGGTGGCTAAGAAGTACCGCGGCAGCATTGCCAAGGTGGTGAAAGCGTATGTGCAGGACATGGAAGAGGATTTGAAATCGGCGCGTCCCGCACGTGTATTCATCACGCATTCGGTCAGTGACGCAGCCTTGGTACAGGAAGTTGCAGATTATCTGCAAGGTCTGTCTGTATTTGATGAAATCTTAGAGACCCGGGCAGGCGGCGTTGTCTCCAGCCATTGCGGGCCAGGCACGCTGGGAGTGCTGTTCATCGCCTGATAAAGTGGCTGCTCCATTCATTTTCCTGATTTTTCATAGGGCAATGCACAAGATTCAGAAACTCCAATATATTATCATATAAGGGTTAAGGCATTGTTATGTTCTTAATCCTATAGAATGACAGATAGGAGTTTTGGGTATGGAAAATAAGGGAAATACGTTGGTAAATGACTGCAGTTTTATGGGGATTAAGCCGATAATGATGGATTTGCCGTATCCCGCAATTCAGGTGCGGGGGAAAAATCCATCCTATGCCAACCTGCTGAGCATCGACTATTGCGGCGCAGTCTCTGAGATGTCGGCAATTACCCAGTACATTAACAATGAAAACCGCCTGTCCTGTGAGAAATGCCCTGTGGCCAAAACGCTGCTGGGGATTGCCATGGCGGAGATGATGCACTTGCAGAAATTAGGGGAACTGATTGTCTTGTTAGGGGGAAATATCAATTTTGTGGCGAAATACCGTAATGGCGGGGCAAAGATGTGGACACCCGAATACCTGCAGATTCCAGAAAATCTTAAGAACATGCTGCAGGCAGATATAGAAGCCGAGAAAGCGGCAATCGCCCAATATGAAGCACATATCAAGATGATAAAAGACGACTGTGTGAATGCAGTGCTGGTAAGAATCATCCGTGATGAAGAATACCATATCATGCTGCTGCGCACGATGCTGCAGTCGCTGTAAACAAATTTCACAAAAACCGGTACTATGGGCATATGTCCGTAGTACCGGTTTGTTAGCTTATAGAATTAGGGTGCCAAAAGGTAAGAATAAAATATGACAATGGCGATTTGCACAAATGGGGACAAAAAGCAGCGACTTGTTCATGCAGTTAGTATTTCTTAGCATTCCATAAGACAATTAGAATCCTGCCATTATCATTGCCATCATCTGGTCCCTGCGCACGGCTTCCTCAGAACCTTTCAGCTTTGATGATATGCCCTCCAGCTCCATTTTGCTGGCAGCGGCGCGTGAAAGCTTCTCCTTGAATTCCTCTTCTTCGCGTTCTGCCCTGGCTGCCCTTCGTTCTGCGCCCGCCTGAATCTGCAGCCTGAGGGCGTTTTCCATGGAATCCAGTACTTGTGTGATATCCGTCATTTTTTCCCTCCTTGTACCGTTCTTGATATAGTCTTCAATGAATATTTTTCAACGTGTTGTGTCTATTAGATGTATCGGGTTCTTTTGCCTATTTATAAAGTCAGTCAATTGTTTTTCTGAGGAATTCCATACAAGTACAAAACAATATTACCATGAGGTCAGTGTCCATAGAAATAGCGAGCATCGGATTGCGATAGCCACAATTCCAAGAAAAAAGCTTTGAGAAAATGGTACAAGAATATCGGATAGATAGCCTAGCGGGTGCTTTGCCGCTATAAAAAGAAAAGAAGAATCCCCGAACTGTGGTGCAACACGGTCCGGGGATTTCATTCTTTGTTCACATGGAACTTTTGCATCTCTTTTGCCTGATGGCATTATAGCATATGCAGAAAAGCTATTCAATATGCTTTTATTCAAAAATTTTATTGAAATTCTGCGTTAAAACGCAGCAAAAATCGGCGCAGCCAACGTCAAAGCACTAAAAGCTTTGTCGTTGACTATAAATATTTTCTTTCTATGCTGACTTTTTCCCCGCATGAATCGTTATACATAATAGGATGGGAAAAACGTTTGGAACATTACTGATGGGAAAGGAGGACTTTGTGAATGCTGATTTTCTTTTGATTCAGAGAATGAAACAAGGCGATGAAGCAGCCTTTGATATGTTTGTGCGTAAATATTACGGCGATATATTGAACTACTGCCATTACCATTGCTTCGACAGGGTGTATGCAGAGGATTTGACGCAGGAGACATTTCTGCATTTTTTTGAAAAGCTGTCCCAGTACCATTTTCGGGGAAAGACTAAGAATTACCTGTATACCGTTGCGGCAAATCTTTGCCGGGATTTCTATAAGAAGAAAAAGGCTGTCCCCACCGAGTGGGAAGAACTGGAAAACAGGGAGGCTTTGGTGTCCCTGGACGGCTTGTTAGATAAAATTGCAGTGGAGGAGGCAATAGAATCCTTACCGCAGGATTTACGTGAGGTGGTTATCCTGTATTATTTTCAGGGATTAAAAATGAGAGAAATTGCAGATATACTGCAGATAAATTTATCAATGGTGAAGTATAGGCTGAAACAGGCAAAAAAGCTGCTGGGGCAATGGATGGGAGAGGAGGGCGCTTATGAATCGTAAAGAAGAACTTATGATATATAAAAAGAAAGCGCGGTTAGAGCCGCGAGAAATGAGTATACAGGAGACAGTCAGGCGGTCAAAAGAAATATATTTTGAAGCGGAGAGCAGGGAGATATTGGCGTATCATGAATTTCTGTGGTCACAGCTTCATGCAATCCAGAAAAGATGGTGGATCCTTCAGTTTTTGCTGCTGTTGGCATTGTGGGCAGCGTTGGCATTTGAACAGGAGGTCAGGTATGTCCAAAGGGGTATGGGAGTCATGGCAACGTTATTTGTAATCCTCATAATCCCTGAACTATGGAAGAGCCGGTACAGCAACAGCATGGAGATAGAAGCGGTCTCCTATTATTCTCTCAGGCAGATCTATGCGGCGCGTATGCTGCTGTTT
>CANOHX010000254.1 GCA_947565885.1 uncultured Lachnospiraceae bacterium | reverse complement strand
TAACCTGCCCCCCGCTAAATCCCCATATATAATCGGAAAAGGAGCTAAATTCGGCGGTGTTGACCATGTACTTGCCAGCGGACAGGATATCAACGTAATGGTATTCGATACCGAGGTATATTCCAATACCGGCGGACAGTCCTCCAAGGCTACTCCGGTAGGCGCAATCGCACAGTTTGCAGCAGGCGGTAAAGAAGTGAAGAAGAAAGACTTAGCTTCCATCGCTATGAGTTATGGCTATGTATATGTTGCACAGATTGCCATGGGTGCTGATTACAACCAGTGTATCAAGGCTCTTGCTGAGGCAGAGGCTTATCCGGGACCGTCATTGATTATTGCTTACGCTCCTTGTATCAATCATGGTATCAAGGTTGGCATGAGCAAGGCTCAGACTGAGGAGAAGAACGCAGTAGAAGCTGGTTACTGGCATAACTTCCGCTTCAACCCAGAGCTGAAGAAAGAAGGCAAGGCAGCATTCTCCTTAGACAGCAAGGCTCCGACTGGAGATTACAAGGCATTCCTGAACGGCGAGGTTCGTTACAATGCGCTTGCAAGATTCAATCCAGAGAGAGCAGAAGAGCTCTTTACAGCTTCTGAGGAAATTGCCAAAGAGCGTTATGAATACCTGAATAAGTTAGTTACTCTTTACGGAGAGAAATAAAACAATAGAGAAATAAAAAGAAGAGGGTATCGCAAAATCATTCCAATAGATGATGGAGCGATACCCTCGTTCAATATAAATGTCACTACATTCCGTCTTAAGGAATCCCTTAGGCAAGCCTAGTACCCTTTAGGACAAATCTGCACGCGGCGCGGCAGATGGCAGGTTCAGCATGATCTCTGAGTAGAATTCACCTTCTAAGTGGTAGAATCGGCTCATCCCATCATATTTTTTAGCGGTAGCGGAGATGGACAAAAGTCCAATGCCGCTGCCGTCTTTTTTCGTGGACAGATATTTCGCTCCTGATTTCCTTGGCTTGCCATCGAAGCTGTTGACGCAGATAATGTAGAGTTCCTTGTTCTGGGTCAAATCGGCAGAAAGATTGATAAAGCGTTGGGTAGGCAAGACATCCATGCAGCCTGCAATAGCATTTTCCAGAAGATTTCCCAGTATGGAGCATAAGTCCACATCGGAAATAGGAAGGTTTTCCGGCAAATCCATATGCCAATCCGTCTGGATTTCCTGGGAGGCGGCGATGTTTGCATAGTAGGCAAGGATGGCGTTTGCGGTGGAATGCTGGCAGAGAATGCCGGAGTGGTAGGAATCCAGTTCCTGGCGATACTCTTTCAGATAGTACAAGATTTTTTCTGTATTATTTTCCTGTGCGAGAGAGAATAGCATATGCGCCGTATGGCGGAAATCATGGCGCAGTTTGCTCGTCTCATTTACATAACGGAGCAAACTCTGATATTGGCTGGCCTGGATTTGCAGCAGTTGTGTTCTCTGTTCATAGTCGTTTTTTTCTATTAAAGTTTTGGCAATCAGATAAAACATCTGTTGGAACAGCAGGAAAAGTAAAAGGAGCGTAATGTCAATTAAAAGATACAGAGAAAAGATGCGTCCCACAGTGGCATTTTTGTAATCTGTAGGAATCATTGCATAGTTGCAGAAAGTAATTAATGCGGGCACAGTCCATACCATATTCCATACTGGTTTGGAATGGAAATGTTCGAGTGTCCAGGTAAGCTTCCGGTTAAAGAAAGGAAAGAAAGCAAAGCATATGAGGAAAATGGTCGTACACCACTGGGAAATTACGGCGGTATCGTAAATGGGAGAGACAATGCCATTGTTTACAATATATGCATCTACCATATAGAAAGCAAGGCCGCCGAATGAGAGCAATGCCACATTGGACAAATAAAGATAGAATAACTTTATTTTTTCAAAATCTGCTGCCATACAGTAAAAAAAGAAGCATAAAACAATCGTCAGCGAAAACAAGGTATTTGAAGAAAACATGGGAATGAAGTATTCAGCAAATGGCATCAGAAAACTGTAGAGCATTAGCGTGGGAAATAACAAAAGGAAGAGTTTTTTTGGCTCAATGCGCAGATGTTTTTTGACAGGCAGAAGACACATAACAGCTCCGGGAATTATCAGAGCGTAACCGATTACCCTGTAGAAATAATATAAATAGTTCATCGCTACCTCCTGGACAGTTTTTTTCTGCGCACATTGAAACGGTAAGTAATCAATGCTTGCTTCAGTTCTGCTTTCTTTTTCGTGTTCATGGGGAAGGAAACGCCGTTTTTCATAAGGCATACCAAATCCTCCATGGAATCCACAAAGTCAAGGTTGACAAGGATACCCCGGTTGATTGTGCAGAAACGTTCATCTTCCGCAAGCAGGGATTTTATTTTGCCAAAAGGGATACGGCATCGGTATTGTTCCTGCGCCTGTACCATGCAGTAGTTTGAATCAGCAAATACATATTCCAAATGTGAATAAAGGATGGGAACTGTCTGTTTGCCCAGCGGCAGGTTGATATATGGCTGTTTTCTGGAGAAAGTGCGCAGAAAGTCAGTGAGTGTCTGCCAAAGCTGCCTCTCATCCAGTGGTTTTAGCAGGTAGTCGAAAGCATGGCAGGGGAAAGCTTTAGGCATATGTTCCCGACTGGAGGTGAGGAAAATCAGGCAGCATTCCGGGTCTGTTTGCCGCAGCTTTGTCGCTGTTTCAATCCCATCTGTGTCTTTCATGTAAATATCCATAAACACGATGTCATACTGTCCGCGGCTGCTGAAAGCCAGAAAGTCATCTCCGCTGGCAAAACAAACGCAGGAAATGGACAGTTGATTCCTGTCTGCCCAATCGTCCAACAATTGATTCAAGGTGATTCGTTCTTTTTCTTCATCATCGACAATGGCAATCCTCATAGCTGTACGCTTCCTCCTTATCTCTCATTATCATAATACAAAACAGGGTGGCAAATCAATTTATTTTTGTTCTGTTTATCCCCATAAAAAGCGGTTTATCCCAAACATATTGAAAGAAGATTCTTTGTTGATAAGATAGAAAATAGCTGTTTCCAGCTTTTTGGGGAGATTCTGCTGCAATATTTAGTTTAAGGAGAGTGCGGATATTGAAAAGATATTATAAAAAATGGAAAAAATTGCTGGCAATATGGATGGCGGCAGCGCTCGTAAGCGGCATCGGCGAAATTCGTATGATGGCTGACGCAGCGCAGGGCGATGGGTATAAAAATGCAGTCTCACAGGAAATGGGGGATGTGGGTTTTGTAACCCCGGAAGCAAAGAAAGCGCACCGTGCTTCCAGGGCGATTGTGCAGCTTACGGCACACAGCCGTGTCAGCGGGGCGCAATGGGAACCCGACATGGACTTATCGGATGATTATATGCGCTCGAAGATTGATTTTTATGTGCAATATCAGGGGGACTCGGCCAATGAACTGGTGGGAGCTGCCTATACAATCCAATGGATGGAAGAAGATGGTACGGTTCTCTCCGGAAGTCCTGAAAACGCCGGCAATTATACGGTAAAGATTATTTTGGATAACAGTCTGGCGGGAACTGCGGAACTTGTTACAGACACATTCACTTTTCGGATATCACAAATGGATCTGAAGTATGCAATTTTGGGCCTGTATGGGGGTAAGCCGGGGCAGCCGCAGTGGACTGGCGAGCCGGTACTGCCGGAAGAACCGTATGTGGCAAACAGCAGCTATACTTTGCCGGAGGACTGTTATGAGCTGATGTTTATAGAGGGCAAGAATTGCATAGAACCTGGTAGGGCATATGTGAAAGCCGTTGGCAAAGGACCTAATGTGAAGGGGGAGAAGGAGTTTCAGTACCAAATTATAAAAAAGAAACTTGACAGAGCCTATTTTGCGGAAGAGATGACGAAAAGCTTTGTCTATGACCAAACACCAAAAAGCCCGCTGCTGGAAGGAGATTATGAGAATATCAGCAGTACAGAGTATCTTTATTATTTTGATGAACTTGAGAATAGGATAGAAGGTTCCTTTGGACGTCTTGGACGCCGTAATAAGATCGGAAGAGCACAC
>CANOHX010000253.1 GCA_947565885.1 uncultured Lachnospiraceae bacterium | reverse complement strand
GCAGATGATGGCAACCTCGGTCACCATACCTGTGATGATGGCTTTTTCTTTCCTGCCCATGATGTCATTATTTAACGATACCATTGCCAGGATAGCCAAACTCACCTACACAGAACAAGTCAGCCGTATGTTAAACCATATCAGCAGCCTGCAGCTTGGTGGCGACACTATTCTAATCATGGCAGTAAACATCCTGCTCTTTGCAGCGCTGTTTACTGCCGCCTACCGAAAATGCGGGTTGGATTCCTAAGGGGTACCAGGCTTGCCTGGGGGATTCCTTAGGACGGCACGTAGTGACATCTTACTCCTCTATGAAAGAGATATCCACCTCACCTATGTTGCAGTCAACCTCCATTCTCTTGGAACCAGAATTGTCTATTTTTTTACTGGTTCCAAGGCTTGCATAATCGTTATCGCCTATCGTGACCTCACCCACGCCGCAGGAAATCTCATAATTATAATCCTGCTCGCGTCCAGAAACCATGGCATCGATAGAACCAATGCTGCAGTCAACATAAATCTCATCCGCCGTAATCCTGGATGCATCAATTTCTCCGACATCGGCATTCAGGATTACCTTGGCGGCTTCAACCGCTGGCAGATCAATCTCGCCCGCGCCTACGTCCGCTTTGAATTCCTGCTGGGCACGAATCTTCGAATGAGCCTGGCACTCACCTGCATTTACCCTGATGCCAATATTCTTCGCCAGTAAAGGCATATCCACCGATATATCCCCGGCATCCTGCTTAAGCGAAAGTTCTTCAAGAATATTGCCGCCCTCCATCATCATTTCTGGAATGCGGATGGTTACCCTTGTGCTGTCGTTATTCCTGCTGTGTTTGCTTCCAGTTTCCGCAATCTTTAAGGTATCGCCATCTTGCTGCGCCTCCACCTTACGCCGGTGATTCTTCTTGCGGTACTCTACCGTTACCTGGATATTCTCTTCATTCTCTGTATTCTCTACAATATTCACCGTGCCATAGTAAACTTCCAAATCAAGTTTTTTTACAGGAGATGCAGCCTCATCTCCCTGACACTGGAATATGAAGTCTTCCCTCTCCGCGCTCTTCCAGCTTTCGCCGTCATCCTGCCAGTTAAACCGGTTACGCCAGGCAACGTCCCCTAAGCTCTCAATCGGTCCAAAACTGTATTTTCCATCTTCCACCTCTGTCCAGAACTCGTCAAAGCTGAAGCCAATCCCCAAGCTGACCGTACAGCACACGCTTCCCAGAACCACCAACACCAACGCCACAATCAGGGCAACTTTTACAAAATTTTTCATATTGCTTTCTCCTTCCCCGGAAATACTTTCTTCCACAGACTTTCAACGCCTCTGCAGAGCCATGGAATGCCTTTTCCGCAAAGCCATACGCTAAGAACTGTAATCAGGATTGCCACAGCCCACACAAACATCGCTGCTCCCACCAGGCCAAAGCCTACGGCAACGCTTCCCACGGCAAACTGCCCAATACCGATGCCAAACAATACTCCGCCTGCTATATAAAGCCCGATGGCCGCCGCTATGAATCCGAAGGCCAGACCTGCCGCCCCCACAATAAATGAAGCAATTCCCGCCAAAAGGCTCAGCCAAATGGGACTCGTCACGGCAGCAATCACTACAATCAATGCAATCTTTAACGTGCGGTTTTCATCCGCGTCAGAACCGCTCCAGCCTTTCTTCTGGGAAGGCTTCTCCTTAATCTCTAAATCCTGGCTGCTCTTTGTAAAACGCTCGTCCTCGTAGCCACGTTCCGTAAAAGCCCCGGCATCCTTTCTCGAATCCACCTTAAGGTCAGCTTTAATCGTAGCTGCCACTTTCTCCGGCGATTCCAGTTCCCGCAAAATACGCTCCTCATTCTCCTCCCCCGCATCTTCAAAATAACTCCGATAATATGCTAACGCTTCCTGTCTCTCTTCTTCTGATATGTCTGCCAGCAGCGTTTCCAGCTGCCTCATAAATTCCTCTTTTCTCATGCCAGCTCTCCTCCCGAAAATAACATTGTAATTTTAGAAGAATAAGTTTCCCATTCTGTCCGGTACAAATCCAACTGCGCGCTGCCGCTGTCCGTAATCTTATAATACCTGCGGTTCCTTCCCCCGCATTCCATATCATAGACTTCCAGGCAGCCGTCTTTCTGCAGCCGCCGCAGCACCGGATACAACGTGGACTCAGATACTTCAATCGCCTGCCGCACATCCTGGGTTATCTTGTAACCATATGTGCCCTCTTTCTCTTTGCTCACAACTGCGAGAACAATGGCGTCCAAAAGAGCTGCACCTGTATTAAATACCATTCCATCACTCCTTTACTTTGCTGTTGCTTCCATAATATTATATATTTTATATTACTATTTCATATTCAATACTATATATCATATAATATTATTTGTCAACAGTTATTTAAAAAAAGAAGCACCGCGGGGGATGCTCCTTTTATGTATTGCTCTATTATTCCTGTGTCTCTTAATAATTGTTAACTCTGCACTTATCCAATACCTGCTCCACGAAAGCCCTCGCCTCCTCCAAATCCGTCTCGTTCGGATGGAACAGGGCTTCGTCAAAATTGTGGAGCAGCTTCTTGCGGCATTCTTCCTGTCTGGAATCTTCCCAGGGAATCTCATAATGCTCCCGCACCTGCATAGGCATCTTTCCCTGGCAGAGAAACATGCCCAGATACTCACAGTCATCCGGTATCCAGACATTGACCTTTTGCTCAATGCTTCGGTAATATTGGGCATCGCTGCCTAGCCCGCAGGTGCCGAACAAAGCAATCTTCTTGCCATGCAGTTCCGACATGGCATCAATCACGGACATTTCACAAGTTCCCCGGCTGACCCAGAATCCAATAAAGAAAATGTCTGCTTCCTTCCCCCTGTATTCATCTATGCTCTGCATATCCTTGGACATGCCCGGAAGCGCACTGAAAATTTCCGTGGCTACTTTCTTGGTATTTCCAGTCTTACTGGAATACAGCACCATATAATCCATCCTGCTCACCTATTCTATCTGAATTTATAATTATCCAACGGATTTGCCATGGAATTATGCTGCTTCGCAGAGCAAATCCGGCGCGGAAAACAGAAACGCCTTAGCCAGCATTTCCCTAAATATATGGTCCCCTGCCTCCACAGCAGAGCCCTCCGCCCCCACAGCAAAGATTACAAAACATATTAAAAAGAAAAAGCTTCAGGCAAAAACTCTCCCTGCCTGCGAGGGGATTGCCATAACTCTGGCGCTGGCCATAATACCAGCTGCCGCCATTCTGGAGGTTGGCATAGAGCTGCTGATACTGCCGATTCCCCGGTTCCATAGCTAATGCACGCTGTGCAGACTCCATGGCTGCTACATTATTGCCTACACCGGAATTGGCAATGGCGTTCAGGTAATGCCAGTATGCATCGCGGTCACGGATACTGCCTAACACATTCAGAGCTTCCCGGTAATGCCCGCTGCGGATATAATTCTCCGCAGCCCGCTTATAAGTCGTCTCCGAATCTTGCTCACGGCTCTGCTTTGGCTGCCCATAGCCGAACCCGCCAAAGAAATCGCCAAAATCCCAGTATGTATTGCCGCCCCCCGGCTGTCCATTCCCAGGATCGCCGTAACTGCCAGCGTTCCCATGCTCTTTCTCGTACATAATCTGCTGGTAAGCCTGCTGAATCTCCTTAAATTTCTCTTCTGCCTGCTCTTTGTTCGGATTATTGACATTCGCATCCGGATGGTATTTGCGGCTCAAAGACCTGTATGCTTTTTTAATCTCTTCGTCTGTGGCATTCCTCGGTAACCCGAGGACTGCATATGGATCATACATGTTCTTTCCCTTCCCGTCTGCGTCTTACAAGCTCATACCGGCTCCATACGCCAGAATAGAGGATATTGCGCAGAATCTCTGCGTTCTCTACAATCGGCAGCCGTTCAAAAGCGCGTGAACATTCCGCCATCATCATACCAAGAATCTTCTCAGCACGCTGCCCAAAATCTGCCTCCCGGTATTCATGCAGAAACACATTGTAATTACCCGACCGCTCATCCTCTTCCACATCTTCATAGGCATCCA
>CANOHX010000252.1 GCA_947565885.1 uncultured Lachnospiraceae bacterium | reverse complement strand
TTTTTTAGAATCCGGCGAAATGTTATATTATAGAAGAGGAGCAGCCGCCCACAAAGTGGTTAGCCTCCAGTATGGACTATAAGCCTACCTGACTGCCAAGTACAAGGTAGGCTTATTTATTTTCGCTTATTGTTCCTATCAATATAGGAAAGCAACGCGATAAGAAAATTACCGCCCAAAAATAACAGGCTTAAAATCTGGTATGTATTCATACGCGCCACCTCCCTTCTTCCGTGAAGTTAGGGAGGCTGCCACCTTATAACACGACTGCTCTGAAACAGATTATAGCATACATAAAATTATCCGGCAATCTATTTTTCCAGCCCAGCCGACCTAAAAAGCGAAAGAGCCTGTACGCCCAAAACTGCAAAAAGCACACATACACTATGGCATGGCATAGCAGAAACCAGCGGGGTATCCTTCTGCCGTTACTACACCACTGTCTGCAGATATTGCGTGTATCAGCTTTTCATCTCGCTGCCAACAATAATTTCCACCGCCTGCTTCTCGGCAGATATCGCGACATTTTTGTGTTTCCCGCCGTATTCCCCATCGAGCGTCCAGGCGACCTCCTCACTGGCATCCACACGCAGGCAATGGGTCTTAAAGGTATAAATCAGGTCTGTATTGTCAATCAGATTTGTCAGGCTGCCGATAATCTCATTCAGCTCTATCGGATTTCTGGGCATGCGGATTAACGTCACCTCAAAGAGACCGTCGTCCAATTTGACATTCTTGCCGGTGATGTTGCGAAAACCCCCGGCGGAGACGGAATTCGTGACCATTCCATAGATGAATTGCCCTTCAATCTCCTGGTCCTCATAAGCAATCCGAAGCTGGTAGGGCTGTACTGCCGGAATCCTCTTCACGCCCTCTAAAATGTAGGCAAGATGCCCAATGCGGTTCTTCCGTTCCTGGCTGGTGGCATAAGATACATCTGTAAATAAGCCAAAAGCCGCAATATACACAAAATAACTGCCATTGAACTTACCGACGTCACAGGAAAACGGCACGCCGCTGACAGCAAGTTTCGCCGCTTCCTCCATACTTTTGGGAAGCTGCAGGGAACATGCAAAATCATTGGTGCTTCCAGATGGGACATAGCCGATGGGTATTTTCTGCCTGCGGCGCATCATCCCAGAGACCACTTCATCCAGGGTGCCGTCCCCGCCGCTGCACACCACTAAATCGTATTTTCCCGCATGTTCTTCCACCTGCTCCATCGCATCCTGCGGTTTCTGCGTAGGATGGATGGTTACCTCATAGCCATGTTTCACAAACTGGTCTACGATAGCCAGCAGCTTGCTTTTAATCTGCCCTTTCCCCGAAAAAGGATTAAATATAAACAAGAGTTTTTTCTTCATCAAGCCTCACCCCTTTCCCGACTGCCTTAAGTCTTCCGCAATTTCACATAATTTGCGCAATCTGTGGTTCACGCCTGATTTGCCTACCGGCGGGTCCAGATATGTACCAAGTTCTTTCAATGCCGCCTCCGGGTACTCCAGGCGCAGCAAGGCAATCTGCTTCAAACTGTCCGAAAGGCTGTCAAGCCCCCGCACTGCCTTGATATAATTGATGTCCTCAACCTGCTTGACGGCAGCGTTCACGGTCTTATTGATGTTCGCCGTCTCACAGTTTACCTGACGGTTCACAGAGTTGCGCATCTCTTTGAGAATGCGGACGTTCTCTAAATTCATCAGCGCCACATGGGCTTCCATGATATTAAGCATATCCACTATCTGGGAACCCTCTTTCAAGTAAACGACATGGCTTTTTTTGCGCTGGACTATCTTGGCGTCCATCTCAAAACTGTTGATGATTTCCTGCAGCTGTCCCGCTTTCTGCTGCCCGCTGCAGACAATCTCAAAATGATAGGATTTCTCAGGGTCGCTCATGGAACCGGCGCTTAGGAATGCTCCTCGGATAAATGCCCTGCGGCAGCAGGTGTTCTGAACCAAAAGTCTGTTGGCAAGACCCCCGCTGCGAATGTCTTCCCCTCTCTCATTCTGCCATTTGACTGCCAGAAGAACCTTATGGATTTCCTCTGGCATGGTCAGGGAAAGTACAAAAATCCGGCTCTTGTGAAGATAGACATTCTGCCTCGCTGCAATGCTCACATTTGCATGGAAAGTTTTCCTCATCAAAATAAAATATTTGCGGGCAAGGGAGATGTTTTCCGTATAAATACGCAATATTTTGCGTCCCTGCATCTCCTCCAACTTGCCCACAAAACTTAATATCGCCGCAATCTCCGCAATTTGGCAATGTCTGCTCTTAGGGAACTGCCGCGATAATTCCTCTTTTACTTCACCTGAAAACGACATAAATGCACACCTGCCCTCTTCGTCATCTTACATCCGCCCACTTGTTTTACTTCTTTGATACCGGCAGGAGACATCAGGACTCTCCCCAACTTCGTTGGGTCCCCCCTCATGTCATATTTTACTTCTTTGATACCGGCAGGAGACATCAGGACACAACATCAGGGCTCCTCCCAGCTACGCTGGGTCCCTCCTCATGTTAAATCCTCCCCAACTTCGTTTTACTTCTTTGGCTGCTCTAAGAGACCTAAGGCATCCTCCCACTTCGTGGGTCCCTCCTTAGGTCAGATGGTCCCTCCTCA
The DNA here is from genome assembly GCA_947565885.1 of uncultured Lachnospiraceae bacterium. Classification (GTDB taxonomy): domain Bacteria; phylum Bacillota; class Clostridia; order Lachnospirales; family Lachnospiraceae; genus Petralouisia. Next base: position 1,462 of record CANOHX010000252.1, on the reverse strand, counting down.
GGTCATTTTATGCGAATCCTTTTGGATGTCCCTGTGCTCAATCTTAATTCCATATCCTTCCCTGTCTGCAAGCCGCTCAAAAAGGGCGTTTGCCAATGTCACAGACCGATGTTTGCCGCCGGTACACCCGATACCGATTACAAGCTGTGTTTTGCCCTCGACAATGTAATTGGGAATTAAGAATTTTACCATATCTTCCAGCTTACGCATAAATTCCCACGCCTCTGGAAACTGCATCACATATTCTTGAATCTCGCGGTCGTTTCCGGTCTTGCTGCGCAGCCCCTCCACATAATAGGGATTAGGCAGGAAACGCACATCAAATACCAAATCACAGTCCGTTGGGATTCCATATTTAAAGCCAAACGAGACAATTGTGATAAAAAGGTTCTTATAATCCTGGTTGCGAACAAAGATTTTCTCCAGTTCCGCTTTCAGTTCCCTTGTGAGCATATTGCTGGTATCCACAATATAGCTTGCCTGCTTACGCAGGAACTCCAGCCGCTGCCGTTCCTCCTGAATCCCCCGGTCCACCCGCTCATTTCCTGCAAGCGGATGGCTCCTCCTGGTCTCCTTATACCTTTTGACCAACACATCATCCTGGGAATCCAGGTAAAGAATGTCGAACTGCAGACCTTTCTGCTGCAGCCTGTCAAGCACATCCTGCAGTTCTCCCAAAGTCTGCCCGCTACGGATATCTACCCCCACGGCAACTTTCTGCAGTTCGGCATCCTGCAAATCTGCAAGTTCAGCAAATTTCTCAATCAGTGCAATGGGCAGGTTGTCCACGCAAAAGTATCCTATGTCTTCCATCATTTTTAACGCCGTACTCTTTCCTGCCCCGGACATTCCCGTCAATATTACAAACTTCAACCTGCCACCTTTCCTTTCTTCACATTTCCCCGAAAGGCTTGCCTTTCGCTTGTTCCCGCTAAAATTCCCCGATAAAACGTACCTCAGTCTCAAGCCTTACGCCAAACTGCTCTTCCACTTTGTCCTGCACATCGCAGATTAGCTGGCGTATTTGCGCCGCCGTTGCCCCTCCGCGGTTAATGACAAAACCACAATGTTTTTCCGACACCTGGGCCTCCCCTACACGGTAGCCCCTAAGCCCTGCATCTTGAATGAGCTTGCCCGCAAAATATCCCTCAGGGCGCTTAAACGTACTCCCAGCGCTGGGATATTCCAATGGCTGCTTTTCGCTCCTCTGGCTACGCAGTTTTGCCATCGTTTCCTCAATAGCGGCAGCCTCGCCTTTCTCCAACGCAAACACCGCCTCAAGTACAATCATCTGATTCTCAGGGATACAGCTATGCCGGTAACCAAGATCCAATTCCTCCAGCGAGAGTTCCTGCTCCTTGCCCTCCGCGGTAAGGACGGTTGCCTGTTTGATAACCTGCTTCATCTCACCGCCGTATGCTCCTGCGTTCATGACTACGGCTCCGCCCACGCTTCCAGGTAT
>CANOHX010000251.1 GCA_947565885.1 uncultured Lachnospiraceae bacterium | reverse complement strand
AAAATTCGTGCAAGCACGATTTTCCCCAATTTAACTCGGCTGGCTGAACTGTTACAGACTATTATGCCCTATCCACCTGGGATTCTATACTTTAAAAATTCCCTTGGGAAAGTCTTACATCATTCCCATTCCGCCTGCGCCTCCTGCCGGCATGGGCGGTACGTCTTCCTTGATGTTTGCCACTACGGATTCTGTGGTCAGCAGTGTGGAAGCTACAGAAGTTGCGTTCTGCAACGCGCTTCTGGTTACTTTCACGGGATCAAGAATCCCGGCTGATACCATATTTACATATTCTTCTTTTGCTGCATCGAATCCTACGCCTGGCTCTGATTCTTTAACCTTATTAATGATTACCGCGCCTTCCAGACCTGCATTGGCAACGATATAGTATAATGGTGACTCCAGTGCTTTCAAGATAACTTTGGCTCCTGTCTTCTCATCGCCCTCTAATGTCTCTGCAAGCTCTGCCACCTGTTTGGCTGCGTGGATATATGCAGAACCGCCGCCGGCAATAATGCCTTCTTCTACTGCCGCCCTGGTGGAGTTCAGTGCATCTTCCATGCGCAGCTTGCTTTCTTTCATCTCAGTTTCCGTTGCAGCGCCCACACGGATTACCGCTACGCCGCCTGCCAGTTTGGCAAGCCTTTCCTGCAATTTCTCTTTATCGAACTCGGAAGTAGTTTCCTCAATCTGGGCACGAATCTGGGATACGCGTGCTGCAATTGCCTCCTTGTCGCCTTCGCCATCAACGATAATTGTATTCTCTTTCTGCACTTTCACAGATTTTGCGCGTCCCAACTGGTCGAGCGTTGCTTCTTTCAGCTCTAATCCAACTTCCTCTGAAATTACCTGACCACCGGTAAGGATGGCAATATCCTCCAACATTGCCTTTCTCCTGTCGCCGTAACCCGGAGCCTTAACTGCGACTACGTTAAAGGTGCCGCGAAGCTTATTGACAATCAGGGTTGTGAGCGCTTCGCCCTCAATATCCTCGGCGATAATCAAAAGCCTTGCCCCGGACTGCACTACTTGCTCTAACAGCGGAAGGATTTCCTGAATGTTTGAAATCTTCTTATCTGTAATCAGGATATATGGGTCGTCTAAGTTTGCTTCCATCTTATCCATATCGGTTGCCATATATGCGGAAATATATCCACGGTCAAACTGCATGCCTTCAACCAAATCCAGCTCTGTCTGCATGGTCTTGGATTCCTCAATCGTGATAACGCCATCGTTGGAAACTTTTTCCATTGCATCCGCCACAAGGTTTCCTACAATATCATCACCGGCCGAGATTGCTGCCACTTTGGCAATCTGGTCTTTGCTGTTCACTTTCTGGCTCATAGCAGCAATTGCTTCCACTGCTTTGTCGGTTGCTTTCTTCATGCCGCGGCGTAATACTATCGGATTTGCACCCGCCTCTAAATTTTTCATGCCTTCTTTAATCATCGCCTGTGCCAGGACAGTTGCCGTAGTTGTTCCGTCTCCTGCCACGTCATTCGTCTTCGTTGCCACTTCTTTGACAAGCTGTGCACCCATATTCTCAAATGAGTCTTCCAGCTCAATCTCCTTAGCGATAGTCACGCCGTCATTCGTAATCAACGGAGCGCCGAAAGACTTATCTAAAACTACGTTTCTTCCTTTCGGTCCTAAGGTAACCCTAACAGTATTTGCTAACTTATCTACGCCGGCCTCCAATGCAGTTCTGGCCTCTGTTCCATATTTCAATTCTTTTGCCATGATGATTCGTCTCCTTTTTCTTATTCTACAACTGCAAGAATGTCATTCTGTTTTACAATGATATATTCTTCTCCGTCAAGTTTCACTTCGTTGCCTGCATATTTGGAGTAGATTACCTTATCTCCAACCTTTACCTGCATGGTCACTTCCTTGCCGTCTACATTTCCACCTGGTCCTACTGCAACCACCTCTGCTTCCTGAGGCTTTTCCTGTGCGCTGCCAGTTAAAATGATGCCAGATTTCGTAGTCTCTTCGGCCTCACATTGCTTTAAAACAACTCTGTCTCCCAATGGTACTAATTTCATTCCTATTCCTCCTTACCAGGTAATCTTCTTTATATTTCTTTTTATTCTATTAGCACTCCCTGAAATTGAGTGCTAACAACTTATGTACTTAATTTAGCACTCCTCTTTTTCTTTGTCAATATCAATTACCACATTTTATAAAAAGTTTAGATTTTGTTTTACTGCACCCCACAGCCAGGGATATGGGAGAGCCGCAGCAGCTTCGGTAACACGCATGGCACAAAAAATCTGTCAGAACAGTTTTTTCTTTCGGAAAAACCAGAAACACGCCAGCACCACCAGCACGCTCAGCACGGACACAAATATATAGCCGAAGCGCCAATGCAGTTCCGGCATCCCCTCAAAATTCATGCCGTACCAGCCGGCAATCAGCGACAGCGGCATGAAAATGGTCGTTACCGTGGTAAACACTTTCATAATCCGGTTCTGTTCATACGACAATGCTGCATCTAAAGCCTCCCGTATATGCACAAGCTCTTCGTACAGAAACTGCGTTTCTTCGGTCAGATGCCGAAGCTTATTTTGATAGACACGGAAATAACACGCCACTTCTTCACTGAGGAGCGGTCCCTGGTTTTCTTTCTTTTTCTCCTCCAGTCCGTTGATGCCCTCAATCATGTTGAGGAACTGGACATAATCATTTTTCCACACTGTCAGCAAACGCTTGCACTCAAAAATAGAGCGATTCCGATTGCGGCTGATCTTTCCTCCCACAATCTCCTGCTCCATATCAATCAAGTATTTTTCCATATCTTCCGTCCTCTGCTGCCCCTGCTTGAGAATTTTCTCAAAAACCGACTCTAGCTTCTCTTCCATCCCGCAGCCTCTGTCCGTCTGTGGCTGTCTTTGCAGCACATTGTTTTCATCTTTTAAAACAACCATGAGAAATTCCCTGTCATTCAGCAGAAAGGCCGCGCTTATCAGACGCCTCTTTGCCTCCCCAGTTTCATGAAAGCAGAATGCCCCATACAGGCAGTCCTCCAAAAGCTTTACTCCCACCCAGTAAGCCGGCTCTAGATTGCGCACGGACTGCAGCAGAAGTTCCTCCATCTCACTGCGGTCCTTCTGTTCTAATTCTTCCCAACTTAAAATATGGATGATAGTCTCCTTACTCTTTTGCATATCACGTTCCCTCTTTCCTCAAGGTGCAAGCACTTTATGTATCACATCTGCTAAAGGTTCCATGGCGTTCATCGCCTCTTCTAGGGTATTGGTCTGAGCGCCTACCTCCACAAGCAGGCTCCGGGGACGGTAATGAAGGTTATAACGGTATCCCTTAAGATAAGTAGCGCGGGCAAATCCTGGATAATATTCTTCCGCTGTCAGCTTCAGCTGGAAAGAAAACGCCAGGTTATCTGCAAGATTGGGGTTTGCCAGATAAGCAATATTCCCATTGGCTGTCGTGCGGCTTAAGCCGTTGAAGAACATAATCTGCGCGGTCTGCTTTCCGTTTACTTCCGAGACAAGATGCGTGCCCTCCGCCACGCCGTCACGGTGCAGGTCAATGACTACCTCAACACTGGGATTTTCTGCCAGTACCTGTTCCAGCGCAGGTCCTGCGTAAGAATATGCATTATCGCGGTCTGCCACGTCATATTCTCCCGTATGGTGGAGCACATTGAACCCATACTGCTCCCTCAGAAGCTGCGCTAAACGCTCTCCCACGGCAACCACGCTGCCGTTCGGGTCTCCGGGCGCGGAATCCGCATATCCCTCCTGAGAATGGGTATGGTAAATCAAAATCTGCACATTCTCATTGCCTCCCTTAAGCTTCATGTCCTTTTCCAGCATCGCCTGTGCATTCAGTTCACTGCCGTCTATCGTTGTCGTACGGTCTACCTGATAGAAATTCTGGATTAAATAATCAAAGTCATTCAGCTTCTCCCGAGGGATTTCCACCGCCTTACCGCTCTGGGGAACAACCTCCGCCACGGTCTCCTGCTCTTTCTTCTCCTGACCGCTATTTTCTTCTTTTGCCTCAGCTTTTCCTTCCCCTTCTTTTTTCTCTCCGCCGTCCGTTATTTCCTGCTGATTTTCTCT
>CANOHX010000250.1 GCA_947565885.1 uncultured Lachnospiraceae bacterium | reverse complement strand
CAATCTCTCTTATCAAGATACGAAAGTGCCTCCGGGAAACGTGTATTATTATAAGGTCCGTGCGTACCTCAAGCTGAGCGGCGGCAATTTGTATTCTTCTTTCTCAGCGGAAAAGACAGCAGATTTTGCGATACCGGCGACTGGCTGGAAAAGTTTTAAAGTGAATAATTATACGACGGTGCAGTTTTCCTGGAAGAAAGCGAATGTTACAGGATATAAGATATACAGGAAGAAAGATTCTGGCAGATATACCTGCATCAAGACGATAAAGGGCAACGCTACGCTCAGCTATAAAGATGAAACCGTAGCGCCCGGACACAGCTATAGTTACCGGATACGCGGCTATCAGACGGCGGATGGCGTAACCTATTATTCTGCCTATACCAGCGTTAAGACCGCAGAAATTAAGATGTCTGTGCCGCGTATCAAGAAAGCGGCTGTTACCAGCAAAAAGAAGGTTAAGCTTACCTGGAAGCGTGATGCCAAGGCAACCGGTTATTATATCTACCGCTCGAACAAGAAGACGGGCGGTTACAAGAAAGTGAAGACTATCTCCAAGAACAAGACCGTGACCTGGACGGACGGTGGTGTGAAAGCGGGCAAGACGTATTATTATAAGATACGTTCCTATGTCAAGACTTCCGGTGGGAAAGGAACTTCCAGCTATTCCGGTCCTAAGTCAGCGAAGCTGGTAAAGAAATAATCCTGCATTTTCCGATACGGATAAAAAAGCCGCTGCTGGTCAAACTTATAGTAAGCGACAAAATGATTTGTCCCTTACTATAATCCTTCCTGGGAGATGCGCACGATTTTGTAAGGAAAATACTGCGTTTCACGCAGCCAAAATCGGCGCAAGCGAACGACAAAAACAAAAATTTTTGTCGTTCACTATACTGTATACGCAGTTATAAGAAAGTGGATGGGAAAGTATGAAGATTACGCCATATCGAATCAAAAAAGGAATCCGCTATTTTAAGCATTATGGGGCTAAGGCATTTTTCAACCGTCTCCGGGATAAGATGGAGCCGGAGGATGTGCCTTATGCCCCCTGGTATGAAAAATACAGGGCAGACAGCGAGGAGCTGGCAAGGCAGTCGAAGCAGGAGGGCAAGCTGGCGTACCGGCCGTTGGTCAGCATTGTTGTCCCCTGCTACCAGACGCCGGAGACTTATCTGAGGGAGATGCTGGATTCTGTCCGTGCGCAGTCTTACGCCAATTGGCAGCTCTGCCTTGCCGACGCCACACCCACAGATGAGGTATCCAAGGTTGTGGAGGATTATCGCCAGCAGTATCAGGAGCAAAGGATTTGTTACCGCCGTCTGCAGGAAAATAGGGGAATTGCCGCCAACACCAATGCCGGCATGGAATTGGCTGAGGGCGAGTGGATAGCGCTGCTGGACCATGACGATTTGCTGGCGCCGGAGGCATTGTTTGAGATGGTTCAGTTTATGAACCGTGAGCCGGAGGCAGAGCTTATCTATTCTGACGAGGATCAGGTGGAAGAGACGAAAAAAGGTTTGCGGCATAAGAATCCGCATTTCAAGCCGGATTTCAGCCCGGATCTCTTGCGTTCCAACAATTACATTACGCATTTCCTCTGTGTGAAGCGCGGGACCGCCGGGAAGGCAGGTGGGATGCGTGAGACATTTGACGGCGCGCAGGATTATGATTTCATCCTGCGCTGCACAGAACTTGCCGCCAAAGTCGGGCATGTCCCCAAAGTCCTCTACCATTGGCGGGTGCATAGCAATTCTACAGCGGACAATCCCCTGAGCAAGATGTATGCCTATGAGGCGGGGCAGCGCGCCCTGCAGGAACATTTGGAGCGGTCAGGACAGCCGGGGCAGGTCAGCCAGTCTGTCCATTTTGGGTATTACCGTATAAAATATCCGGTAGCGGGAACGCCGTTGGTGTCTATCCTGATTCCCAATAAGGACCAGGCTGGGACGCTGAAGCGCTGTATAGAATCCCTGGAACAGTCAACCTGGCAGCACTATGAGGTCATCATCATCGAGAACAACAGCCAGGAGGAAGAGACGTTTCGCTATTACCGGGAGTTATGCGGAATTGACAGGGAAATCCACAGAGAGGGCAGGAAGCTGTACTGCGAGGGAGCGCTGCCTGGAGGGCAGCCGGTAAAAGTAGTTGTCTGGGAGGGCGCGTTCAATTACTCAGCAATCAATAATTTTGGCGCTTCCTATGCCAAAGGGGAATACTACGTGCTCCTGAACAACGATATAGAGATTATCACAGAAGATTGGCTGGAGGAGATGCTGGGCAACTGCCAGCGGCCGGAGGTCGGCATTGTGGGCGCACGGCTGTATTATCCTGATAATACAATCCAACATGCCGGCATAGTGGTAGGGATTGACGGAATCGCGGCAAATATGTTTCCGGGGCTGCGCCGCGGGCAGGAAGGGTATTTCCACAAAGCGGCAATCCAGCTGAATTACTGTGCCGTGACAGCGGCATGCCTGATGGTTCCCAGCAAAATATATGCGCTGGTCCATGGTCTGGAGGAGCGGCTTTCGGTGGCGTTCAATGACCTGGATTTCTGCCTGCGGGTCAGGCGCGAAGGATATCTTGTGGTATACGACCCCTATGTGGAGGCATACCACTATGAATCTAAATCCAGGGGAATTGAAGATACGAAAGAGAAAGTGCGCCGTTTTGGCGAGGAGATAGAATTTATCCGCACCCGCTGGATTGATTTGCTGAAAGAAGGAGACCCCTATTATAATCCAAACTTCTCACTGAAAAAGTGCAATTATGCATTAAAACCATAAGTAAAATCTTAATAAAACCTTAAAAAGGCAAGAAAACTTGCCCTTTTTCCGATTCAATGATACAATGAGGGGGTTAAAAAAATCAAGTGGGTGTGGGAAGAGACTTATGATGAAAGTATTTATATGCCCGAAATGTGGGAGCATTACAACGGTTTCACGGAGAAAAGAGGTATTTTGCCATAAATGCGGAGGGACGCAGATGATTCCTTCCAAGCTGAGTTTTGCCAAATATACAGAGATGGATGAAAAGCAAAGGAAAGATTATTCGGACAGCTGGCTTTACATACGGAATCATACTTCTGTATGAGGACTGACTTATCATTACGTTTCGAGGAACAGACTATGTATGAAAAACAGAAAAAGAGCTGGGTAAAACATCTGGATTTCTTGATTCTGGATTTGCTTTGCCTTGAAGTTACGTTTTATCTCTCCTGTTTAATCAGGTTGGGAAACCTTCATAATGAACCGGCGATGAGCGAATATTACAACCGTCTGGCGATTTTACTGCTTCTGTTAGACGGCTGTATCGTATTCCTTACGGAAGCCTACACCGGAATACTGCGCAGGAACAGGTTTCAGGAACTGAAAGCCGTGATTATGCACTGCAGCCTGGTATTTGCCGGCGTCACTGTCTATGTATGGGGAACTAAGCAGTCGGAGATTTATTCCCGGCAGGTTATCCTCGTATTCTGGGCAATGTCCATAGGCGTCGAATATTTTGGCAGATGCCTGTGGAAAATATATATCCGCCAGCGCATGATCCGCAAAGAACGCTATTCCAAGCTGATAGTCGTGACGGAGGACCGTTATGCCGAACAGTGCGTCTCCGATTTCCAGCATAACCGTTATAAGGAATTTGAGGTAGTCGGCGTGGTGGTTGTAGATGCAGACAGGGTCGGGGAAGAAATCTGCGGCGTGCCGATTGTGGCGACTGCGGATGGTTTCTTAGAGTATGTCCGTGTCAACGTGGTGGACGAGATTTTCATCAACGGCAATACCAGGGAGAGCAGCGAGGCCCTGGCAAACGAACTGATAGAACTGGGGCTGACCGTGCATTTCAACCTTGTGCGTGAATCCCAGCTGATGCCGAATAAATTGGTGGAACATTGCGGAAAATATCTGGTGCTGACTACCAGCATGAAGATTGCCACCAACCGGCAGATGGTCATTAAACGCTGTATTGATATTGCCGGCAGCCTGGTAGGCCTGCTCCTGACTGGAATTGCTTTCGTCGTGTTTGCGCCGGTGGTCAAGATTCAGTCGCCGGGACCGGTGTTCTATGCGCAGACCAGGATTGGCAAGAATGGCAGGCGCTTTAAGTTTTATAAATTCCGCACAATGGTGATGGGTGCAGATGATATGAAGAAAGATTTGATGGAGCGAAA
>CANOHX010000249.1 GCA_947565885.1 uncultured Lachnospiraceae bacterium | reverse complement strand
GACAGTCCGTTCAAGTTTTCAGGAAACAGTCGATTTAGAATAGGGAGGAAAGCATGGATTTACGAGGAAGGAATTTTCTGACATTAAAGGATTTTACGCCGGAGGAGATTGAGTATCTGATTGACCTCTCGGCAGAGTTAAAGCATAAGAAGAAACAGGGAATTGCACATGATGAATTAAAAGGCAAAAATATTGTTTTGATTTTTGAAAAGACAAGCACCCGCACCCGCTGTTCCTTTGAGGTGGCAGCGCATGATTTGGGGATGCATGTGACATATCTTGACCCCTCAGGCTCCCAGATTGGCAAAAAGGAGAGCATCCGTGATACGGCGCGGGTACTGGGCAGGATGTATGACGGCATTGAATACAGAGGTTATGGGCAGAAGATTGTGGAAGAACTTGCCGCCTATGCGGGAGTCCCGGTGTGGAATGGGCTGACAAATGAATTTCATCCCACGCAGATGATAGCGGACATGCTGACCGTGAAAGAGAAATTGGGACATCTCCGCGGTGTGAAATTTGTATATATGGGGGATGCCCGGTATAACATGGGCAATTCACTGATGGTTGCCTGTGCAAAATTAGGCATGGATTTTGTGGCTTGTACCAGCAAAGCGTTTTTCCCAGAGCAGGAGCTGGTGGATTACTGCCAGAATGTGGCAAAAGAGACCGGGGCAACGATTTCTTTAACTGAGGACGTGTCTGCAGGCACGAAAGATGCAGATGTAATTTACACGGATGTGTGGGTGTCCATGGGCGAACCGGACGAGGTCTGGGCAGAGCGCATCAAGGAGCTGATGCCGTACCAGGTCAATCAAAAAGTAATGGACAATGCTAAAGATTCGGCAATTTTCATGCATTGCCTGCCGGCATTCCATGATTTGGAGACGACAATCGGCAAAGAGATTCATGAGAAATTCGGCATATCAGAGATGGAAGTTACGGATGAAGTATTTGAAGGAAAACAGTCTGTGGTATTTGATGAAGCAGAAAACAGGATGCACAGCATAAAGGCGGTTATGTATGCAACGCTGGGATAGGGAGCGAAGATGAAGACAAAGATTTTACAGGCTTTGCGCCAAGATTCCCAGGCATACGTCTCCGGACAGCAGCTCTGTGAGCAGTTTGGCGTATCTCGCACGGCCGTGTGGAAAGCCATAAAACAGCTGCAGGAAGCCGGGTATGAGATTGAGGCTGTCAGAAACAGAGGTTACCGTCTGCTGTCAGTGCCGGATATTTTGTCGCAGAGTGAGATTGCCAGCCAGCTGCATACGAGATGGCTGGGGAAGAATATCTGTTACTTTGAGGAGGTCGATTCCACGAATACGGCTGCAAAGAGGATAGCGGAAGATAGCGGCTCTGCTTATACAACTGCCAATCAGTATGCAAAGGAGGGCGGCAATGTAAACTGGCATGGGACTGTGGTGGTGGCGGAAGAGCAGACGGCTGGCAAAGGACGCCGCGGCAGGTTCTGGAGTTCCCCCAGAGGGACTGGACTGTTTTTTTCCATTTTGCTAAAACCTCAAATAGACCCGAGCAATGCTTCCATGCTGACATTGGTGAAGGGAATGGCAACGGTAAAAGGCATCGCGCAGGTCACAGGGCTTAAGCCGCAGATTAAGTGGCCAAACGATATTGTGCTCAATGGCAAAAAGATTGTAGGAATCCTCACAGAAATGAGCGCGCAGGTGGACTATGTCAATCATATCGTGGTGGGGACCGGCATCAATGTCCATCAGGCTGATTTTCCGCAGGAAATTGCCAGGACAGCAACTTCTCTGAAGCTGGAACTGCAGGAAGAAGGACGAAATGTGCAGATATCAAGGGCAGAACTTTTAGGGGCTGTGCTTACATATTTCGAGCAGTATTACGAAACATATCTGCAGACCCAGGATTTATCTGCCTTACAGGAGGAGTACAATTCCATGCTGGTAAATATCGGCAAGGGCGTGCGTGTACTGGACCCGCTGGGAGAATATGAGGGTACGGCATTAGGGATTGATAACAGAGGTCAGCTTCTCGTTGACCGGGGCGAAGAAGTATGTGAGGTTTCCTCTGGCGAAGTGTCTGTGCGGGGAATCTATGGGTATGTGTAAGGAGTCAGAAAAAATAGCCATAGAATAGTGATGATGGAATCGTTGTTTTCAGAAAGGAGATTGCGATGGATTGTGGCGGGACTGTGCTGTGCGGCTCCAGCGCATATACGAAAAAATATTACCTGAATGAAGACTTCCAGGGGCTTCCACAGGGGATTAAAGATGAACTGAAAATTATGTGTGTGCTCTACACGGAGGACATTGGCGGAACGCTGACGCTGGTATTCGATGAAGAAGGCTGTCTGCAGTTTCAGGCTGCCTGCGATGAGGGGGACTTATTATACGATGATATTGGAAGCGTGCTGAAAATCAAGCAGCTGCAGAGGATGAAAGAAGATTTGTTCGGTTCACTGGAAATGTATTACAAAATATTTTTCCTGGGGGAAGAACTAAGCGAGGAAGATTTGGAGGATTAAAACATGTTATTGGTTGTGGATGTAGGAAATACGAATTTTACATTTGGGATTTTTGCCGGTGAGGAGTTGGAGGCAACATTCCGCATGACAACGAAGCTGCAGCGCACCTCAGACGAATATGGGGTTACGATGCGCGATTTGCTGGCGCACAACGGAATTTCTTATGAAAGCATCAAAGATGTGATTATTGCTTCGGTCGTGCCAAACGTGATGCATTCCCTGTTAAGTGCGTTTATCAAATATTTTGGCATCCATCCGGTGGTAGTAGAGCCAGGCATTAAGACAGGCATCCGCATTGCCACCGAAAATCCCAGACAGATTGGCGCAGACCGTATTGTGGATGCGGCGGCAGCCTATGAGCTGTATGGGGGACCTGTGTTTGTCATTGATTTTGGAACCGGGACGACTTATGATTTGGTGGACGAGACCGGGGCTTTTGTCTCAGGCGTGACAGCGCCGGGTATCCGGACATCGGCAAAGGCATTGTGGGAAGAGGCGGCAAAGCTGCCGGAAATTGAGATTCGTAAGCCAAACAGCATCTTGGCGAAAGAGACTATAAGCAGTATGCAGGCAGGACTGGTATATGGTCAGATTGGGCAGACGGAATATATTGTCAGGCAGACCAAGAAGGAGACTGGTTATGAAAACCTCAAGGTGGTGGCGACCGGCGGTCTGGGCACGATAATTGCCAGCGAGACAGATGCCATTGATATTTATGACCCCACACTGACTTTGCAGGGATTGCGGCTGATTTACAATAAGCAGAACCGCCAGAAATAAGAGGTTAAAGCAAAGGATTAGGAGCAGAAGAACAAAGAATCCGGGAAGAATTAGGAGCAGAAGAACAAAGAATTCGGGAAGAATCGGCGGATGGGAAGACAGATGGAAGAATTAAGAATAGGAAATGTAATTCTTGACAATAATTTAATTTTGGCACCGATGGCAGGCGTTTGTGACCTGCCATTTCGCGTGCTGTGCAAAGAACAGGGGGCGGGGCTTCTCTGCATGGAGATGGTCAGCGCCAAGGGTATTTACTACCGCAATAAGAATACGGAAACCCTGCTGACGACAGTGCCCGAGGAACGCCCAGTCTCCCTGCAATTGTTTGGGGCAGATGCGCACATCATGAGCGAGATGGCAAAGCGTATAGAGGAGCGCCCTTTCGATATACTGGATATCAATATGGGCTGTCCGGTGCCTAAGGTGGTCAACAATGGGGAGGGTTCTGCGCTTATGAAGCAGCCGCGGCTGGTGTTTGAGATTGTATCTGAGATTGTAAAGGCAATCCATAAGCCGGTGACCGTTAAAATCCGCAAAGGTTTTGATGATGGCCATGTCAATGCGGTGGAGATTGCCAGGATTGCAGAAGAAGCCGGGGCGTCAGCGGTGGCGGTCCATGGGCGGACCAGGGAGCAGTATTACTCCGGCAAGGCTGACTGGGATATCATCCGCCAGGTCAAGGAAGCGGTCTCTGTTCCGGTTATCGGCAACGGAGATATCTTAACGGCTGAGGATGTAAAGGCGATGAAAGAGCAGACGAATTGCGATGGCTTTATGATTGGCAGGGGAGCACAGGGCAATCCATGGATTTTCAGCCAGATTCTGCATTATCTGGAATATGGAAAGGAGCTGCCCAAGCCCACAATGCGGGAGGTGGCAGACATGATACTGCGC
>CANOHX010000248.1 GCA_947565885.1 uncultured Lachnospiraceae bacterium | reverse complement strand
TCCTTTATGCTTCCGTCTTTGCGCACAAGTTTTCCGCTCCATCATTCGTCCCACTATTCTTATACCTTGCCCGCTTCTTTTGTAATCTTATTTAAAATATTGTTTACCAGTTTTGTAATCTGCTCTTTAAACAACAAGGCAAGGCTAATCAGAATTACAATAATTAAAATAACCTCCACCACGCCCATGCCATCTTCTTCCGTTAAAAAATTTTTTAATTCCTGCATAATTTCTCCTTTCCCAGCGGCTGAAAGCCGCCATTTACACTGTTAAAATATTCTATATGTTCAGCGTCATCCCAGCAGGTATGACCAGAATCGCCAGCACAACAGCCAGCATAATTCCCATGGGAAACAATAATTTCGTGCCAGCTTCCTCCCCCAGCCTCTTTGCCTGTGCTTTGCGCTGTTCATATGCTTCCCACTCTTCCTGTTCCAGCAGCCTTTGCAGTCCCTGCGCTCCCTTACGCACATTCTGTACAATCAACGCCGACAGCTTTCGGTAAACTCCTAGGCTGCAGCGGCTGCCAAAGTTCTCGTAAGCTTGCAGCTCCCCTACGCCGTCACGGACTTCATGTACGGCATTCAGCATTTCCTCATAAGCATACCGTTCTTCTGTTTTACCCTGCACACGATTCTTCTGGTAGGCAAAAGCAATTTTCTCCCATGCAAGGGAAATATTCATGCCAGCTCCTAGCAATAACGAAAATTTACCGACAATTCCAGCATAATCTATCATCATCTGCCTTTCTCGTTCCTCCTTTTTTCGCTTTTTTTCTTCTTGTTCCCGAAGAAATATACCTACCGCTGCCACTGCTGCCAGAAAAACCATCAATAAGCTACGGTTTATTAACTTCTGATGCCAGGCAATATCTTTCCCATCTAATTTCTCTGGCAACATGATATAGCTGCTGTTTTCCTCCTCATTCTGTACAGACACCAGAGTTGTAAGCCTTTCGGCAAACTGCTCCTGCGAGGTCTTGTCTCTGGGAACTGCCTGTACCATGAACTGATAGATGCAGGTCTCTCCCTGACAAATCAGTTCCGCCGTAACCTCAACCAAAGTCGCTTCCTGCGGCAACTGCTGCAAAGTGCCGTCCATATGGAAAATGTCATAATCAGAAAACTGATAATCCGCCTCCACCGCGCCTTCCTGCAAAGTTTCTGGCAGGTATAGCTTTTCTGTAACCTGGTCTTTGGAAGGATTGCTGCCGACAATCAACGCATCCAGTTCCTCTTTTGCTTTCTCCAGACATTCTTTCCTCTGCTCCTTTGTCAGTTTCCTCTCTGCAATTTCCAGCTTCAGCGGATAACCCTCCAGTTCCCCTGGAACATCTACAAGAAATTCTTTTTCCGATATTCCCTGTCCGGGCTGATTCCTGGCGATAGCCGTCCTGTTCTCCTCTTTCCCATCCAAATGGGCAGTTACCGTCGCCAACAGAAATCCCACGGCAAGAATCAATGAAACCTGATACCATTTTTTCTGTTCTAAACCCATACGCCTTTGATATATGGCTGCCAATAGGCAGACGGCTGCCCCTGTAAGATACCAATACATACCATCAAATCCCCTTTTGTAAAATTACTTTGCACCTGCTTTTCCTTAAATACGGATATCCATAATTTTCTCTGCCAGTAAAAATGCCCCTGCATAAATCAACAGACAGGCTGTCATCGCCGCCACCCCCAGGAAATTTCCGTACAATGGAGCAAGAAATTCGGGGGAGGTCAGCCCTACATAGAGCAGAATGGCAAATGGAACTATATCCATGATGCGCTGCTCTGTCCTTTTTGCCGTTATTACGGTATCAATCTCCCGCTCCACCTCCGATTTCTGGCGTATCTTTTCCACTGTATTCTGGAAAATCTTCATCATATCCCCTCCTCCTCGCTTGGCAAAAGAAAATACCTGAGAAAAGCTGACAATCTCTTCTACTCCGCTACGCTGCGCCAAATCCTCCAACAACTGCTCTAAGGGTTCATTATATTTCATCTTACGGCAGATATTGCAAAACTCCTGCCCCATCACATGTTTCTTCCCATAAAGCCTGACGTATTCCTCACATGCCTGCGAGAAAGCATTTTCCATAGAATATCCAGCTTTGAGGGAGGCGGCTATTATCTGCAGCATCTCTCCGAACTGATACAGCATCTCCCTTTTTTGCTTTGCCAGAAAATGTCTGCAGAACAGTTTCCTGGTCAGAAACAGCATAGGTACTACCATTGCCAGTGCATAGATGCTCCGGTAAAACAGCCAGGAAATCAGACACGTAGCTCCTACAGACGCTATAATCCATAATAAATTTTCCTGCCAATTCAGGACATAAACCCTACAATCTTTCCTTGCCTGCTGCAGCGCTGCCGCTTTGGAAGTGCTGCCTTTAACTCCTTTCATATGACAACCTCCCTTATTTTTAATCTGTTTATCTCCTGCCACCTTCCACCTCCATGCCCGCTGCATACAGTTTCCCCCGGTGGATTAATTCGCCTCGCTTCATCCAGCTTCCCTTAATCCTGCCGCAATGCTCTCCCATCTCGACAAACTCATACAATGCGTTCAGGCGTATTTGCCCATCCTGCAATTTGTCAATTTCTGTGATGGCAAGAAGCCTCCTGCTGCGGTCCCTTAACCTTCCCAAATGTACCAGGATATCCACCCCGGCAGCAATCTGCGCACGGATTGCCTGTAAGGGAAGTTCCATGCCCATTAGGACCATCGTCTCCATACGGCTGACCATATCCTGGCAGCTATTGGCATGACCAGTGCTCAGCGAACCATCATGACCGGTATTCATCGCCTGCAGCATATCCAGACATTCCGCGCCACGGATTTCTCCCACGATAATGCGGTCAGGGCGCATACGCAACGCCGTACGGATTAAGTCGCGGATAGTAACGGAAAGCTTCCCGTCTGCCCTTCCGCTGCGCGTCTCCATTCGTACCAGGTTAGGAATACCCTGAATCTGCAGTTCCGCCGAATCCTCTATCGTAATCACTCGTTCTGTTTTAGGGATAAATTCTGATAATGCATTAAGAAATGTTGTCTTTCCGGAGCCGGTTCCCCCGGAGATAAAGATATTGTACCCGGCTTTCACCAGCAGCTTTAGAAAATCTGCACATTCCTGGCTGACAGATTCCCCCTCTATCATCTGTTCCATCAATATTGGATGTTTGGGAAATTTGCGGATTGAAACTACCGGTCCCTCCAATGCCACGGGAGGCAACACCACATTCACCCGAGAACCATCGGAAAGCCTGGTATCCGCGATAGGCTCCGATTCGTTAATTACCCGGTTATGGCTGCCCACCATCTGCTGAATGATATCTTCCAGCTTCTCCCTGGAAGAAAAAGATTTGTTCCACGCATGGATTTCTCCCTGCTTTTCATAAAAGATATGCTCCGCTCCATTGACCATGATCTCGGTTATGTCATCCTCAACCAGCAGTTCCTGCAGTACATCCAGTTTCCTCAGGGAATGGAAAACCTGCAGCCGCAGTTCTTTCCGCCAGTTCAGAGGAATCACCCGCTCTTTCGCTTCACGGCAGATTTCTTCATCAATTGCCGCCAAGAGCTCTTCCTCTTCATGTTCCCTGGTCATGTCAAGCTGCGCCAATACGTTTTTTCTAATCTGTTCCACTTTGTACCCCCGCCAGCCTACGGCTGAAATCTCCGATTGCTCCCCAAAGCCATTGCTGAAGTTTCCCCTCCTTTACACGATTTGCCGCACCTGCCGCCGGCAACGATAAATACATCAGCTTCTGCTGCATCTGTGAATCCTCCCATTTTTCTGCCATCTGCTGAAACTGCTGCAGCGGCGCTTGGGGCAGCTCCCCTGGGTCGGTGACGATATAGGCTTTGCTGCAAATTTCCAATAATCGGAAAAACCCGGGAATCATCATGCCAAAATCCAGTAAAATCAAACGATAGCCGCTGCTTTCCACCAAAAGTTTTACAAACCTGAGGTAATCCTCTGCGGAAATTTCCCCCAGACATCCCCCATCCCTTGCAGGAGGAATATAGTCAATACCCTCCATTGTATAGAGCGCGCTGCTGACACAATGGGAAATGTTTCCTCTATTGTTCAGACATAGATACATCACATCCAGAAGGTCTTTCTCATATTCCTCACCAAACCATCCCCCAAATCCTGCACACTCCTGCAGGTTAAGATAAAGCACTTTCTCTTTCTGAGCAAATCCCTGTGCAAAAGTAA
>CANOHX010000247.1 GCA_947565885.1 uncultured Lachnospiraceae bacterium | reverse complement strand
CTTAAACAAAGTTTTAACTTTACGAGTATTTCTTACTAAAAAGTATTCAATATCTTCCTGATTTCTGGATATAAAATAATTTGCAATCTTTATCTCGAACATGCGGTTATCAATCACGGATTTTCCGTTATCATTGCGGATGAAGCCAAAGGTCGCCGCTAGATCCACCGTACCATTTGTCCGCTCGAATGGCTTCTCTTGTCCCAGGATTAAAAGTTCGTACATAAAAGTCCGCAGTTCAGTATTATTCTCCAAATGGTGGGAAATGTCATCAAAGAGCGTATTTTTTTCCAGTAGGATATTTTTAACTGCCATTTGGATTCCGGAGCAGTCCCATGCCAATCCCGTTTCGTCAATCTCCTGACAGATTCGGCTTACAAGGAAAGGATATCCATTGGTATAGTCCCAGAGCAGGGACGCCGTTCGGGGGATATCCATTCCGGTACGATGGTCTGTCTCATATTCCGAAAGCATAGACTCAATTTCAGAGGCAGAAAAAGACATATCAATATCAAAATTTGCCGCAATGTTCCAAGGAGAGTTATATTTCACTTCCCCTTGTGGCGTTGAATGATAACCTCGCTCTATCATATGGAGTTTCATATTTTTTATGTCGTAAACGCCGGCAAGAATCACGCTAAAAAAAGTAAAATCCTCATTTGCTTTCCTTGCCAGATATTTTTCGCGGAGCATGCCGAGAAAATGTAGGAATACCCGATTGTCCGAAGCCTGATCCACTTCGTCGATCAGCAGGACGATTTTTCGGTTCATACAGAAATCCGTAATTTTTTCAGAAAGCCTCAGGAAACTGTCCGTGTCTTTTGGATAGCGGTTCCATTGCTTCATATCTTCCGAAGATGCTGATGAGAAACGAAGGCTTTTGTCTTTCCATATTGCCTTGCGCGGTTGATTGTAAAATATTCCTCCATATCGACCATACCACGAATCTTTTGTATTTTATCAGAGATATCGACCATATAATCCTTATCTGGCGTACATAGACCAGTTACGTTAAAATGTCTCATGAAAGCAGCCTCCTTACGCACATGAAAGCTCGATTGCCTTGAAAAGTATTATCTCTATTATACTATAGAGCCGCTGTTATGGGAAGAATGAAATGGTACAATGCAGCTAAAATGGATGTGTCAATGAGAGCGTTATAAGTGTGGACATCGGCACATTCATGACAGGATTCCTACATTTCATGACAAAGTAATTGGCATAGGACTGCAATTTTGGTATCCTAATAAGATAATGTTATATCCCAATGAATAGATAGTGTGGTGACGACAATGTTGGAAATTGCAATCTGTGACGACGAGCCGGTTATGCGAAAAGAAATTTCCCGCCATTTTTCAGACTACATGGCAAAAAGACAGGACATGGATTATCGCATCAGGGGATTTGAAAGCGGAAAACAGCTCCTTGCATGGGGGCATGATTTTGACTTGATATTTCTGGATATCCAGATGGAACAGCCTGACGGCATGGAGACGGCTAGAAGTCTCAGGCAGAGGGGGAGCCAAAGCCAGTTGGTCTTTGTGACCGTACTAAAAGAGTGTGTGTTTGATGCATTTGAGGTGGAAGCCTGTGACTACCTGCTCAAACCGTTGGATACCGGACATTTTGAACGCACGATGGAGCGGGTGTATGAGCGTATTAGGCAAAAGCCTGCAAAACGGCTTTTGGTGCAGAGAGGAAATCAGAGCCAGGTGGTCTTACTGTCCGAGAGTGTATACTGCGAAGTCCAGGGAAGGAAAATCTATATTCACCAGAAAAACGGGGAAATCATAGACTATTATGACCGGATGGAGAACCTGAAAAGTCATGTGGACGGTCGGTTCTTCCAATGCCATAGGAGCTATCTGGTGAACCTTGACTATGTAAGGGGCTGCGAGGCAGGACAGGTATTGCTGCCAGAAGGAGAGAAGATTCCCGTGTCAAGGCTTAGGGAGCGGGAACTGACGCAGGCACTTCTGTGTCATATGAAAGAAAGAAGGGGAGCCGAAAGGCACAAAGAGCGCCCATGAGCATAAGCGATACCGGCTCATGGCAATATCAGCTTGGAGGAGGTCGGATATGGATTGGTTCAGTTATTTGCTTGTTGTCCTTACGCTTACCGGTTTAAGTATTGCGCATATCGTTTTTATCGCCGGCATTACCGGGAAAGGATGGAGAATTTGGCAGATGGCTGTTTATTTTTTCATGCTCTGCATAATTCAGAAGATTTGCGTGGTGTTGAATTTTCTTGATTTCATTTCGGTTTGCGGAGAAATAACGGCATTATATGGAATGAGCCGATGGGCGCTTAGGAATCGCCCTTCCGTGTCCTTTGTGGCGTCTGTCCTGGCCGTTTATGTCACACAGCTTTCGTTCGGGATTATGAATGCTGTGGAAGTCTTGCTGATGCCGCCGTCCATAAGAGGTTCGATGTTATATCTACTCATTATTCTGGCGACTGCCGCTACATTTATGCTGAGCGCCTTCTGTTATGCATTTATCCGGAAGTTCTTATCACTGGAAGAAGAAAGCTCCTACATCTGGATTCTGTTGTTATCCGGTCTGTTTTTCTGCGCGGCTGAATTTTACATTATGCAGAATTCCTATGTCCATGTGAATTTTCATGAGCCGGGAAAGCATTTGCTGCTGCTTATGCTGCAAGTCATGGGGCTTAGCGCGATCTGCTGTACCCTGTATGCCTATGGAAGGGCGTGTTGTGAGCTAAAGACCAAGGCGAAACTTGCTTCTTTATCCCAGGCGGCCCAGGCTCAAAAAAACTATATTGCAGAGGCGCAGATGCGGTATGGAAAGACGCGCTCGTTCCGTCATGACATCAAGAATCATTTATCTGTTTTGGGCAATCTGCTGAATACGGGGCAGATTGAGGAGGCGAAAGATTATCTGGAGAAACTGGAATATAAGACAGCCGAATTATCTTTCCCATACCAGACGGGCAATCCTGTTGTGGATGTGCTACTGGGGGAGAAGATGGAGCTGGCAAGGCTAAAGGGGATTGAGACGGCAGTTTCCGTTATCCTGCCAAGGACCTGCGGGATTGATGACTTCGACCTGTGTGTGATATTTGCAAATGCGCTGGATAATGCGTTAGAGGCGTGTTCTGCCCTTGGTGATGCCAGGAAAATGATGACAGTAAGAGGGGAGGGACAGGGAGACTATTATATGCTGGAATTTGATAATAGCTGCGCCGCAGGAACGGCAGTGGAGGAAGGAATTGGTCTTTCCAATGTAAGGGCAGTGGCGGAAAAATATCATGGTGCAATGCTGACGGAGTATGGAAACCAGCGGTTCCGGCTGAATGTGCTGCTGAATTTGTCACTGGTTGAGGGCGGCAGGTATCAGAATGTGCAATCCAAAGTATGAGCTGCATTCTGATACATCAAAACGACAGGTCATGCCAAATCCATTGCAATCCTGTGAGAACGGGGTAAAATGGCATTGTAAGCAGATGAGTTGACAAGAATAGGAGGGAGAATATGGGACCGATTTCAAGAGTGAATGCCAGGCCAATAGATCCGTATTTGCAGTGGAGAGAAAGGCTGGAAGAGAAGAAGGCTGAAAAAGAGAAGTCTGCAGGCTCTCAAGATTTGAAGACATCTAAGACTGAGAAAGAGTCTGGTTTTGCAAAAGGGGCCGGGAATGTTCCGGGACAGCGTACAAGAGATGAATATGTTCCGGGACCAGACAGAACTCCGGAATCCGGAAAACTTCCGGAAAGTGGGGAAGAGCCGGATAAGGCTGCAAAGAAGGCGGACGGGATGGAGCCGGATAAGGCTGCAAAGAAGGCGGACGGGAAGAAGACGGAAAGGTACATGGGAAGCACAGATAAGGTTGACCGTGAGATTGAGAAGCTAAAGAAGCGCAAAAGTGAGCTGGAAGGGCAGCTTAGGATGGAACAGGACGAAAGCAAGGTTCAGAGTTTAGAGCGGGAGCTTGCACAGGTGGAAAGAGAACTGAGTCAGAAAGACAACGACGGGTATAGGCGCCGGCATATGGTGATGACGAAGATGTGACCGGTTGGATAAGCGTGGGGTGTTGCAAAATGCGGCTTATATAGAGCTATTTTGCAGCACCCCTCTTTTGATAGATGAAAGGATTTTACTTCAAGTAAAAATGCGGTATAATGAATTTATTCATTGTGCTAGCGGAAGTTTCGACATTGATACAATGGAAGAGGCTGAAACCTTTGAAATATA
>CANOHX010000246.1 GCA_947565885.1 uncultured Lachnospiraceae bacterium | reverse complement strand
GTAGCCACCGAAACAAATAATACCTCAGAAAACAGGCATAGGAGCACAATGTTGATGGGAAGCTCCGCATTAGGGACATAACCTGCCGGAGCGTTGCCTGCCATTCTAAGAAGCGCCTTTTTGGCTGCCTCCTGCGCATAAAACAAGCCTGCCACACCGCCAACAGGCGCCGCCAAGACAGCCAGCGCTGCAAACGGCAATAAGACAGAAATACCAGCCTCCCTGCCAGAAACCCCCAGCATGCGCATGATGGCATATGGCTTCCTGTTCCGACCGATATAAAGGTACACTGCCAAAAATAATGCCAACACCGCCCCTACAATATACAATACAGCAGTGAAAAGAGAGGCCAGCGCCCCCATCCCAAAACTATCTTTCACATCCAACCAGCCACGGTCTGAAAATACCAGTTTCAAATCCAGCCTTTCGGCAAACTGCCCAGCCGCTTCATAAAATGCTTCTATATCGCCAGCTTTCTCAACAAAGACACTGAACTCATCCGGCTTCGTTTCATAATCATCTGGAACTTTCACCTGCAGAAGCGACGACGGCACATAAATGGTATTTGGAGAACCCGAAGAATACGCGCCGACAATGGGAAGATTTACAAAATCCCCAAATTCCGGCACATCTTCCCCCTCAAAGACAAATGCATTTTCATGGCAAAGCCGGTCCCCCAACCGTACGCTGATGCTGTCTCCAACGGATAAACCATGCTCCCTCAGGAAATCCTCACTGACCACGCAGACATCCGTGTCCTGCGCAGCCAGAAAACGCCCTTCTGCCAATTTCAGCCTCTGCTCATTAAACTCAGGTATGGCTCGCATATCGGAGGTATACACGACATCATGGACATTATTGTTATGGCTGATAGCATCCGCCCATCCTTTCTGTCGCACAAACGGTTCCGTCTCAAGATAATTCTCTGCAAGCCCATCTATTACGCACAAGGCTTCTTTTCCCTTATCATAAGCAAAATAAATTCCTGAACCTGCACTGCCCGGTCCGCTGTCTCTCGCCATCATCAGACAACGGCTGCCTTTTTCAAGACCGTCATAAAAAGCATGGGTGAATGGAGATTTGGCATAATACATGTCTCCCAGAGGCACATCTTCCGTGATGATGGACGTCCCGATATCAAACTCACTTTCGCCAGCGATTACTTTCACATCATCAAATATCAATCGCACATGGTCTTCATAAACGGATTTATCCCTATCATCAATATATCCGTTAAATGTGCCTTCCAGCAAAATGTCTCCGGTTCCTCCCAGTATACGCTTATAATCTCTAACCAAACCAGCTGTCATATATCTTGTATCAGCCAAAGTCACACCTGGCAGCGATGAAAATTCTTGCAGTTCTTCTTTGGTCGGCCACGATTTGTCCTCCATCTCATAGACAGTACAGTAGCCATTCATATTTCCGTCTGCTGATTGGACGGCTTTCGTCTCTACCGAGATATCCGGCACCTCATTATCCAAAGAAGCGACTGCATGGTAGAGGCTTCTGGCATTCTCCGTTTCCCTTATATTGACAACATAATCCGTAACACGAGAGAACAACGCAAACGAAGCCGCAGCAATCAAAAGAAAGGTAAGCAGCGTTATCAATGGGGAACGCAATATGGTTTTAAGGGCAAGGGATTTCCTCATGGATTTACCTCCTTCTAATTTGAACTCTCTGTCATCCTCTGTACAGCTAACTGCAAAGCCGCAGTTCTCCATCCCTCATGCGCAGCGCTTCATCGGCAGCTTCAGCTACCTCCATGTCATGCGTGACGATAATCACGCAGTACCCTTTCTCATGTGCAAGGCTGCATAAAATGTCAATGATGTTCTGCGTGTTCGCGCCGTCGAGGTTCCCGGTCGGCTCATCGCCCAGTATGACTTTCGCATTCGAGGCAAGGCTCCTGGCTATCGCCACGCGCTGCCGCTCGCCGCCGGAAAGCTTGGAGGGGAAACGCCCCATCTGTTCCTTGGTGATTCCCACGCCCTCAAGCAGCGCCTCTGCCCTGGGCTTGGCATCCTTGGGGTTCACCCCGCACAGTTCCATGGGGAAGCAGACGTTTTCCATCACCGTCATCAACGGAAACAGATGGAACGCCTGAAATATCATGGAAATGCTCTCACGGCGGTAGCGGTCAAGGTCGAGCCCCGCCAGGCTGTCGCCGTCAAAGGCAACCTCCCCCTCCGTAGGCAGGTCAAGCCCTGCCAACAGGGAGAGCAGCGTAGACTTCCCGGAACCGGAAGGTCCTACAATAGCATAGACCTTCCCTTCTTCAAATACATGGGAAATCCCGGAAACCGCAGCCCTCTGCGCATTCTTATATTTATAAGTTACATTCTCCAAAGTTAAAGCTGACATATCCTCACTCCTTTACCTGTAAAAGTTCCATGATTCTGTGCCTGGTTATCTGTACCGCTGCTGCCGCAGCCCCGCAGACACACCCCAGAAAATACAACGTGTAACAAAATGCAAGCGTTCCAACGCTCCTTGCAAATACTCCTGGACTGTACAACGCCAGCCCGCTTACCACAAGTATGATTCCGATAAGGCAAAGCGCTACCTGTTCCAATACCAGCATGCACCGGGCGCGTCTCTTCGTGACGCCCAGCACACGCAGGAATGCCGCTTCTTTCGCTGACTGCATGACAATCAGCCCAGCCGCTAACACTTCCATGAGTACGGCGGCAGCCACAGCAATGGGGAACAGCAGGACCAGGAGGTCGCGGATTCGCCGTATGTTCTCAAGCCCTGACGAATCTACATAAGAATAGGCCCGCGGCGCATATTCCATCCCCTGCTTCTTCTGTTCATCCAACAGACGGGTCAGGTCAGCCAGCCTTTCGTTGTCAGTTAGCTTGAATTCACAGTACCCTACCGGAAACGGCTGTCCATAGAGTTCTTCCGCCGCATTGTTTGCCGTTGTGAAAATACCGGTGCTAATCTCCTCATCCTTGGATTCCAATATGCCTATGACTTTATATTCCTTGCTTGCTTTTAATGCCGCCGACTGCAGCGCTTCTTTCTCTTCGTACAGGTCCCCCATAAAAGTGTATAGGTTCTTCGTAATCAACGCAACCTTGCCGCCAGGAGCAATGTCCAGTTCCTCTGCAAGGGTCTTGCCCATCAGGCACACAGCCTCCTCACCCTCCAAGGCAGAACTGTCAAACCCTTCCGCATATCTGACGGTATAATCCTCCTGCAGATAGCGGTCTATGTCATCCGTCAGCGTCATGCCCCGGCTGATATCAACGCCGTTGGTGCAGACATCCATCTTCCCATAATAGTAGAAATCTTCGGTCAGGCCAGATTCAGACAACTCTTTAACAGCCGCGGAGGAAAACGCCGTAGCGCTGCCTTTGACGTCCATCTCGCGGAAAGTATCCTGGAAACTGAGCCTTGCCAGTGCAAGCGCCCCAATACCGCAGGACAGCACTGCTACCATGACAAGGGACACTGCCGTTTTGGCAGTACCGCGCCGCATATGCCGCAGGACATAGGAGCCTACATGGCAAAGAGCACCGTACTTTCCCCGCCCAGACGCCGCTATTTCACCAACAGCACACAGCTTCCCTATATCAAGTTCCTCCAAGGCAGGGGCAGCCCCTGCAGGAGCCAACTCTCTGCTGCCATCATGTTTCCGTGCCGCTCCTTCCTGCAGCAGTTCCAATGGCTGGACCTTTCTCATCCCCGCCAGAAACAGCATGGCAGACACAGAGATAAACGCGAGTTCAGCAATCAGTATCAACGTGGCAACGCCAAGAGGCAGTTCTGCATTGGGGACATACCCCTCTGGGGCGATGGCTGACATATCCGCAAGCGCTTCTGCCGCCGTCCCCGATGTATAGAAAAGCCCCACCATGCCGCCAAGAGGCACCGCAAACAACGAGAGGATGGCAAGGGGCAGCACGACCGCCTCCCCGGCTTTCTTTCCCGGAACCCCGAGAGTGCGCATGATGGCATACGACTGCCGGTTCCTGCCAACATAGAGGTATACGGCAAGAAACAGCGCCAACGCAGCGCCCAGACCATACAGCACCGTCGTCAGGAATGCTGTCCTTCTGCCAGTTTCAAAGCTGCTTTTTACACTCGCCCAGCCTCCGTCTGAGAAGCGCAGCCCAAAGCCCATCTCTGCCGCCAGCGGTTCCGCTGCTTCCCGAAATGCCTCTATGTCATGGGCGTCCTCGACATAGACGCTGATTTCCCCTGCTACATGTTCGTAATCGGA
>CANOHX010000245.1 GCA_947565885.1 uncultured Lachnospiraceae bacterium | reverse complement strand
ATTGCCATTTTCTATTCCTCCTCATCCTTTGCCAGTTCTGTCTCATCCTCATCCAATCCCATTTCCTTTTTCGCCTTTGGCGTGTGGAGTTCCGCCCATTTCTGATAATAGCCCAGAGCAAAATAAGACTGTTCCTCCAGATTGAGGGTGACCGGTATCTCATCCCCCAAAGCTACATACAGTTCTGCCAAACGGCTTTCAAGATATTTCGTCTTCTCCAGCTTTGCCAGATGATAATTGCAAAGACGTGCCAGCCGGCTCAAAACTAACGCTGGGGTCCTGCTGGCAGATGCATAGTAACGCTGAATTACCCCTGCATTCACATCCTCAATTGCCCTCTGCTGAATATGGGCATATATTGCCATCAGGCCACCGCAATGATAAGCCGGGCTTGGATGTTCTAAGTTATATGTTTCCAAAAGAAATGCCTCCTCTCCTTCTGCACGTTTCTTACGAATTAACCAGACTTTGAGCCATTGGCAGGCCCACCCATCAAGACTCTGTGCCCTCCGTCTGTCTGACTGCCCGGAACTTTTCTGTTTCGTGTTCTGGCTTTGTCCATCAGAACTGCCCGACTCAGACGAAACAAGCATCTGTGAACGTATATATCTGAGCGCGCGCTCCGCCACGGCATCCGGCAACCTGCCGCCTGTAAGGATTGCCGTGACAATCGCGGGCGTGATGCCAGCCAATTCGTCTTGCAGGCGTTCAAACACTTTGGCGTCTGTTTTCTTATATTTCAGCAATCGAATCAGCCGGGCTTTCAGCTTACATTCTGGAATTGACGCTGTCCCCACTGTATTCACCAACTTCAAATCCTCATGCCACATATGCAGGTTTTTCTGCAAATCTGCATATTTCCCACGCATATATCTGCGTATCATAATCCGGCCGCCCACGCCAGTCAGCAGCAAAATATAATATGTACTGTCCATTGCCGCTATCCGTTTCCCTGATTCCACGCTCTGAATCAGCTTGTCCGCATTTTTGGCTGCTGAAATTTCTTGCTCACGCCTTTCTATGTCTGTCAGTTCTTCCTCTTCGTCATCATCGTCACTTGCAAAAAAATTCAGTTCATCGGAAACGGCAGTTTTGCTTCCCTGGCTTTCAGGCGTATCATCCGTCTCTTTAAAAGACTCAAAATCGCCGCACTGGTAAATAGGGTCTTCCTCCCGCCCTATCTCACAATCGTACCAATGGACAAATTTCATATTCGACAAAACGGGCGCTTCTTTCAAAAGGCTGTCTAGAGCCGCTTTGACTGCGGCAAATGCTTCCTCCGACACCGGCGCGTTTTCCGCTTTCTTAAATCCATAGGAGCAAAAGGCCGGCTTATCAAAACAAATCAAGGCATCTCCGCTGGAATGTCCGCCGACAGACTGTAACCCAGTGATTTTGGACGTTGTCGCAACCGGGGCAATCGGCTGTCCGCTAATCATGCAGACCGTATCTGCACTCTCTTTTGTTTTCACAAACTGTTTGCGGAACTCCTGCCACCAGCTCCGTATACTGTCGCTGTCCAAAAGCGTTCTGTTATCTACCTTAAAGGCAATGCGGTCTCTCGCCTTTACCTTATGGGAATCTAATTTCTGATTGATTATATCTATCAGTTCCGGCTTCTCCACGATATTCCAGCAAACCTTTATGGCTGAATCATACTCCCCGGCTTCCCTCAAAGCATCCCAGAAAAACTGGCTTTTTGCCGTAGGCATGTCCGCAAAAATTACAGAACGCTTTTCCGCCAATACATTGCATTTATCTTTGCCGTTTGCCAGGCTGCCGATATCCGGGCAGAGTACATTCTGCTCTCCGCCCATCTCTATTTCTGCGAAATCCGCATTATGTGATGACAGGGACACATATGCTTTGACGGATTTTTCCACATAGCCTGGCGGCGGAAACAAACGGTGGCTCTCGGCATAATCATAAAGCGCTTTTAACATACCCTGCCCCCTTTCAGTACCTGTGGGCTTTCATACGGCGGAACCTGTATGACCCCATGTTCCATCACTGCATGATACAGGGAAAGCTGCGGCTGCGCCTTTTTGCGCACAACATAATCATAGGGGCTGAACACATCGTACACCATAAACCCGCCGTCTAAACTCTCGTCAATCGGCTTGCGCTGCCCATCGCTCTCCTCAAAGTAGGCCGCGAACTCCCGCATTCCGAGCGCAGGCTGATGAAAGCATTTACCATTGCGGATTCTGCGCAACGCCTGTTCATAAAGCTGCTTTTCTTTTCCTGCAAATTCTGGTCTCGGTATGATGGAAGCCGCAATGCGGTAGCGGACATCTTTCAATGCCACTGTCTGTCGGGGTGTATGCTGTCTCTCGTTCTTGTCTGGCGATTCCGTATATATCGGCTTATCACCTGTCACCTTACACTTAACCTCATTGCGCTTAAAACTGATATAACGGATTGGATTTAAGACCTCTATGCGGTTAATCTGATAGTAAAATTCTGCCGGCTTCAGATAGATTGCCGACAGGATCCCTTTGGCTGCCGAGGGGGTGGGAAACGGACTTGTCAGACGTTCCACTTTGTTAAATGGCTGGCAGAAACAGGCAAAATCCCCCCATACTTCCAATACAATTTCCTGCAAAAAATCACCTCCATGTTTCCGCTTCTGCTCTCTGATGTATCAAAACTAGAATGCGATGGCAGAAGCGGAAAGATTCTCATAAACAATAAAAATATTTCTATTCTGCTCCTTTACATAGGTCAATAAGAGCGCTCTCATATATTCAACCATTTTACTATGCCAGGAGTTTTATGTTATTTTAATTGTATATATTTGACAGAGAGTATGTCAACATTTATTTTCCAAAATTCCCCAAAATCCGCATTTCTTAGCAGTTTCTTAGCATAGAAGCTGTAAAATACACCGCAGATACCTATTTCTCCTATTATCAGCGCGGTGACGCTTGAACTTCCCAAGGCTTATCCACACACTGTCCCCATGCCAGAATTGGCTTTACACTTTATTCCTATTTTGTTATACTTACATCGTAGCAACCAATACAATACATAGCATGAAAGTAGGTGATGATATGCCATCTGGTATTGAGGTAACAAAAGCTGCACTTGATGATTTTAAAAAAATCCAGACCTATATGTTATTAGCGCGAAAAGAAAATGCCACTGAGACATATGCAGAATTAAAAAAGGAGTATCTGACCATAAAAGCTCTCTTAAATGTTTCCGGAGTGATTCTCACAGATATTGACATAATCAAAGAATAAGACAGAAAAGGGGCTGTAGCTTTCCTGTAAATTACAAGCGACAGCCCCTTTTCTGACCCCTACCAGATACTTCCTCCCGCTATCTCATCCGGCAATTGCAGCCCCATGTCTTTCGTATAATGCTTCTCATACTGTCTGCGCAGGACATAATATTCGCTCTTCTCTTCATCTCCCTTTCTCCTCCCCGCAAAATACAGCCGCTCCATGTAATATTCCAGCTTTTCCTGCTGGTACATGGGCACAGTCACTGTCAGGGAAGCCCATTCCCGCATCTGAGACGGCGTAATGCCATTTTGCTGTACTTCCTCCCAGATTGTCCGATAATTCTCATTTTCTGTTTCCGATATTTCCCGAGGAATGGGGACAATTACTTTCATCCCTTTGTTTGCAATCAGCTCATATTCTCTTGCTGTCTCCGCGAAATCCCGCCGCGATAATGCCCTGCGCAATGAAGCCTTATCCGCCTGTCCCAAAAATAATTCCTGATAATACGCTTTCATCTGCGCGGGGCTGTCAATATCCAAAGGCTGTCTGGCACAGAGACGTTTGACCAATACTGCTGCATTTTCATACCAATTCCCGGAAACAGACCCAGAACTGCCCGGATAAAGGCAGCCGTCTTCCTCCGGCTCAAATACAATCACGCGCCCTCCCTCGGCAAGCCGTCCATTCCGATTGCACCGCCCTGCTGCCTGAATAATGGCATCTAAAGGAGCCAATGCCCGATACATCACATCAAAATCCAAATCAACGCCAGCCTCTATGCATTGCGTGGCAACGACACGGCAAGGCAGTCCGCATTTCAGCCGCCTGGCAATTTCCTTTACCACAATCCGGCGGTGCGCCATGCACAAATCCGTTGTAATAAAGAACAATTCTTCCTCCCGGCACCGCTCTTTCAGCAGGCAAAATAATTTCCTGGCATGTCTCCTCAGATTCACAATCACACAGACGCTTGGCAATTTCACCATCTCCTCTGCAATCTCCTCAAATG
>CANOHX010000244.1 GCA_947565885.1 uncultured Lachnospiraceae bacterium | reverse complement strand
TTTGTTATTGTTATACCTGTCCTTGTAATATGTCCTCTTTACCGCCATTGCATCATCTCTCCATATCTGTAAAATTGCATAATCCCAGATTCTCATACACCCATGAATCTGCTGGGTATTCATCTGCAAGGGCAGCCCCGATATGCCGCCAATCCAGAGGGCAGTTATGGGTGGATGAGAACTCATCCAGGATTTCTTTTACGCAGCAGATTAAGTCCAGGTTTCTTTCCTCATCTGCCTGTAAAACCATCTCTCTGATTGTCTGTTTCATGTGCCAGCTCCTTTCGTTATGGCTCTTCTTAAAAATTCCCAGAAAACTGGTCAGTAGTATATTTATCACGGCTTATGCCAGCCTGTTCCAGCGTCTGGATGACAATGGATTCTGTGGCGTCAAACAAATCATAATAAGCGCTTCCATACAGACGGGCGGCATTGTCTGGGTCTTTCTCATCATCTTCAGGGCTGGTAAGTGTAATATCCTGTTCCTCAAGAACATTCTCAAAGCACTCAACAATTCGCGCCGCAATGTCATGCGTATAGACCTGTTTTTCTGGGGTATCTGCCCCTATGGTTGGCAATTCAGATTTTTCCATCATATTTCGTTGCGCTCCTTTCGTTTATGCTTGATTTTTGGACAGCAAAAAGGAGCCTGTTTTACGGCTGGCTCCAAAGCCGTGTTTAAGGGGCGTATATCATTCATCAGCTTCAACGCATTTAATCAGCCCCAGGGAAACAAGTATGCTGACGGTATCCTTGATGCCGCACATATAAGAGATGTCGGCGTAGCGTTGGTTGGATGATAAGGTACATGCAATATAATCGTTTACGAGCTTTCTCTGCTCTTCGGTTAAATCAAGATTCTCATACTGCCGCTCCAATTCATGCTCATCCCTGCGGTCATTGAGGTAGGTTTCATCTGCCCACGCTAATGCATCCCTGCTGCGATCCATGAAGTTCCCCATGCCTTTCTTAATTAATTCTTCAATCAGCTTATTCATTTGCGTCTCCTTTCGATGGTTTATTTCACAAATGCACCCGTACTCTTTTTTTACTGTTGTTCATGGGGAAAATGTTTACGGAGAAATCCAAAGAATGGAAAAAGCAGATTGCTGAACAGTTTAAGGTATGCTATAATTTGTGCCAGAGCAGCCGTGTTACAAGGTGGTAGCCTCCCTAACTTCACAGAAGAGGGGAGGTGGTGAACATGAGTACATATGAAGTTTTAAGCCTGTTAATTCTGGGTGGCACTTTTCTCATTTCACTGCTTGCCTACATAGATAGGAACAACAAGCGAAAATAAATAAGCCTACCTTGTACTTTGCCGAGTAAGGTAGGCTTATATAGCTATTTACGGAGGCTAACCACGCTTGTGGGCGGCTGCTCCTTTTCTATAATATAACATTTCTGAATCTGAAAATCAACCCCTGCATAAACTTTGTTCTTTATTCGTTCTTTATTTATGTTCCTTACAAAATCATTTTTTACCAAATACCATTACCATTGAAAGAATATTATGTAATGCAGTAGCAAAAGACAGAAGAAAGAATATATTTGCATTTTTTCCTCTCTGGTAAAAATATCTCCAGTCCTCAAAAGCCAATTTATTTCTTCTCAAACTATCCCAAAAATCAGATTCTTTAAAATCAGGTTCTAATTGTTGCGCTTGCTTTATAGTCAGTTGAAGGATAGCATTTTTTTCATTATCATCTATTTGCATAAATAATTTTTCCAAATCATGTCCCCAAGGGCTATCAAGCATACTTTTTAAAAATAATTCTATAGAAAAAGCAAGATTAACAATAATAGGAATAAATGTATGAGCATCCTCTTCTGTATTTATACTATTCCCATGCTTTAAATATTCCTGTTTACCTAAATTGAAAAAAGCTGTAGCTTCATTCACAATTCTTGGGTCAACTTTCATTTCTATTGTCTCCTTTACATTTATAACTACAAAAATAGTACACTATTTATACTGGTTTACGGTATGGCTACAGCTGAAAAGCTGAACTGCAACAATTCTCACACCATATTAAAATGCCTAAATGCCGCCATAATCGCTTTTTCTTTTTCCGGCGGGCATTTCGGCACACGGCTTTTTTCTTCGCCTATATTATAATTCAGACGCTTCTCCAAACCACATTTGTCTTTTATCTGTGCCACATACAGCGACGATACCTTTAGACCATACTCTGATTTTATCCACTCTTTGATTTCCGTATAGGTTGCACATCCCTTTACGCCTTTCAAAAATTCATTATCTTTCGGCTTATAATCGTCGTAAGCATACACGATATTTTTTGTGTTACTATTTCCTACCCAAAAGGACGCACGTCTCTGTGTGCACTCCCTGCGGAAACATGTCCACCGGCTGCACTTCCCTCAACTCATATCCTCCCTCACACAGATACTTCAAATCCCGGGCAAGCGTAGCCGGGTCACAGCTTACATAGACCACACGCTCAGGCTGCATTTTCAGAATCGTCTCCAGACATTTTTCATCACAGCCCTTGCGGGGCGGATCTACCACGATAACATCTGGATGCAGCATATCTGCTGACTGCCCATTTGTCTTATATTTCTCGGTCTCGGCAGCTGCACTTTCCCTTGCCGCCTCTACAGTAATTCCAGGACATGGCTCCTTCGCATTTTCCTGCATTAGCTTCTCATAAAAGTCCGGCAAGACTTCCTCCGCTTTCCCCACAAAAAATGTGACATTTTCTATGCCATTTAATCCGGCATTGTTTCTGGCATCTGCAATGGCTGCCTCCACAATTTCCACACCGTAAACATGTTTCGCCCTCTGTGCCAAAAACAGGGAAATCGTGCCAATCCCGCAATACAGGTCCCAGACAGCCTCAGTTCCAGTTAGTCCTGCATAAGTTAAAGCTGTCTCGTAAAGTTTCTTCGTCTGAATGGGATTCACCTGGAAAAACGATAAGGGAGAAATCTGATATTTAATGTCACCGATAGTATCTGTAATGTAGCCCTTTCCCCACAGGCAGATAATTTCTTCGCCCATAATTACATTGGTATTTTTCTTGTTAACGCTCAAAGTGATGCTCGTCATGCCTGGCAGCTCTGCAAGACGTTCCACCAGCTTTTCTGCATGGGGAATGCGTCTGCCGTTTACCACCAGGCAGACCATAATTTCCTTGGTGTTAAATCCGAATCTTACCAGCACATGGCGCAGCAAGCCTTTGCCAGTACTTTCGTCATATGCTGTGATGTGATAATCTTCCATAAATGAAATTACAATATCCAGCACTTTCTCATTGATATCTACACCCAAGCAGCATTTGCGGTTAGGAATAATATGATGGCTCCTTGCCGCATAAAATCCTGCCACGATCTTGCCATCCCTATCTGTCCCTATAGGAAACTGCGCCTTATTACGATAGAAAAAAGGCTCCTCCATACCGATAATCGGATGAAAAAGGATGCCCTGTTTTTCACATTCTGTGTTATCACTGACAGAAAACCCGCCAATCCGCTGCAGATTGTCACGTACTTTTTTCTCTTTATATTTGAGCTGCTGTACATAATCCAGCGCCTGTATTTGACAGCCGCCGCACTGGCGGTAAAATTCACACAACGGCTGGACACGGTAGGGAGAAGGCTCCAACACTTTCATCAGCTTTCCGAAGCCATACCGCTTCTTCATTTTCATCACCTTAATGAGGACTTTATCGCCAATTACCGCGTCCTTTACAAAAAATGCCACGCCTTGGGCTTTGCCAATCCCTGCGCCGTCCATGCCCATATCTTCAATCAGAAGTTCAAGCTCCATATTTTTCTGAAACATCTTATTCCTCACTTGTCTTGCGAATATTTGATTCAAACAACCGGTTATAGCCCAGCCAGCCGGCATTGTCATTCCCTGCTGCCAAAGCCTCCTTCATCGTCTGCATCTTTGCATCTGTATTATCAGCAAAACTGAGGGCAACTGCTTCTGCCAACGCCGGTTTTTTGGGAGAGCCAAACTCCAACTCCCCATGGTGTGCCAAAATGCAATGCTGCAGTTCATTTGCCAGCTTTACTGGGAAATCTGGTATGGTGCGAATCCTATCGTTTACCATTTGCGCGCCAATAACGATATGCCCCAAAAGCTGCCCTTCATCCGTATAGTCATTTGCCGGAAATACCGACAATTCCCGTAATTTTCCAATATCATGAAAAATAGCTGCTGTCAGCAGAAGGTCATGGTGGAGAATAGGATACAGCCCGGTATAATAATCGCATAGCTTTGCCACATTCAGTG
>CANOHX010000243.1 GCA_947565885.1 uncultured Lachnospiraceae bacterium | reverse complement strand
ATGCATTTTTCCTGGAGCAGGTCATCAACGGCATACAGAACAAGAAAAATCCCGGGGATAATGTGGTTTCCACCCTGAATTATAACCTGCAGGAGACGGCGTATCAGGCGTTGGGAAGCAACCGGGGGGCAGTGGTCGCTTTGGAGCCATCCACTGGCAAAATCCTTGCCTGGGTCTCCAAACCGGATTTTGACCCCAACACCATTGCCAGTGACTGGGACAGCATCATCGCCAATACGGACAGTGAGAATTCTGTCCTGGTGAACCGCGTGAGCCAGGGGCTCTATCCGCCGGGTTCGACATTCAAGATTCTCACAACCCTGGAGTACCTGCGGGAAAATGCCAATTACCAGGATTACCATTATGACTGCCAGGGCATCATTACCATGGAGAATACCCAAATCCACTGTTACGACAATGCAGTACATGGAGAGGAGAATCTGCAGACCTCCTTTGCAAAATCCTGCAATACTTCATACGCCAATATTGGATTAGGACTGGATAAGACTAAATTTGCCGGTCTTTGCCGCGAATTGATGTTCGATGCAGACCTCCCTATTTCCTATCCTTTTAATAAGAGCAGCTTTGTGCTGAATAAAAATTCCAACACAGACGAGGTTACACAGATGGCAATCGGTCAGGGAGAGACCCTGGTGACGCCATTGCATATGGCGTTGATAACATCCGCCATTGCCAATAACGGCACGTTGATGAAGCCTTATATCATTGACCATACGGAAAATTACCGGGGCGTCACGGTAAAAAAATACCATCCAACGCCATACAGCGCCCTGCTCAGTGAAAACGAAGCAAAAAAACTGCAGGAATTCATGTCCCTGGTTGTCAGCGAGGGCACCGGCTCTAAGCTGAGCGGACAGAGTTACCAGGCGGCAGGAAAGACGGGTTCGGCAGAATTCAGCAATACCAAAGGCGAAAGCCATGCCTGGTTTACCGGATATGCGTCAACACAGGAGAAAGGAAGCATCGCCATAACCGTGATTGTGGAAAATGGCGGAGCCGGAAGTTCCGTAGCCGTGCCGATTGCCAAACAGGTATTTGATGCGTATTTCGCGCCATAAAAAAATCTTGCAAGATAATATAAAAAGGGGTATACTGTGTGTAAGGCTTAAAGACCACATCAGGAGGTATTGCAATGATAGAAGCAACGAGTTGTGGTGGTGTGGTAATATTTCGCGGCAAGATTTTGCTTTTGTATAAGAACTACAAAAACAAATACGAGGGCTGGGTCCTACCGAAAGGAACTGTGGAAGCAGGGGAGGAGTACCGGGACACAGCTGCAAGAGAGGTGCTGGAAGAGACTGGGGTGAATGCCCAAATTATCAAATATGTTGGAAAAAGCCAGTATACTTTTACTGTTCCTGACGATACTGTGGAGAAAGACGTCCATTGGTATCTGATGATGGCGGACAGTTATTACAGCAAACCACAACGGGAAGAATATTTTGTTGATTCAGGATACTACAAATTTCACGAAGCATATCATTTACTGCGTTTTGCAAATGAGAAACAGATAGTGGAAAAAGCATACAATGAATATCTTGATTTGAAAAAGAGTAATCTTTGGGGCAGCAGAAAATATTTTTGAATTTTGCCTTTTATTCCCGCGAGCAATGAGAAAAATATCTATGTTTGCATGGATATTTGAAGAATGCCGCGAGGTTCAGATACCCTGTCAGCTTGCTGCGGGGTATTTGATTCAGGCAGAAGGTACGGATAGAAAAGGTGTTCGAAAAAGGGACGCCTTTTCTCTTTAATGGAGAGTGAAATGACCTGGTATAAGGAATTTTATGCAGGAGAAAGCATTGAGCACAAAAAAGAAAAAATAAAATGGAAAATCATTCACAATGCCGGACAGTTGGATATCTATGTAATCGCCTTAAGCAGCAACCATGACAATCTCTTGGACATCGTTTCTGCCAAAGAACTGCTACAGAAAGCCTATCCTAAACAGGATATGCTGGTTGTGGGTGTAGACAAAGGATACGACAATGCCCTGGAATTGGCAGCAAAGATTATTATGGACGTGTTTCAGAAGACCGGAAGTCTGGACGTCAGGAAATACTTTCTGCAGCAGCAGAAAAAGATGGGGAGTACAGCATGGGAGTTTTGATGCTGATTCTTAAAGTCATCGGTATCTTTCTGGGCGTTCTGCTTGCCGTCTTACTATTGCTGCTGGCAGCAGCGATAACGGTTCCGGTCCGTTACCGTGTGGACGTTAAGGTACAGCAGAAGAAAGCAGAAGTGGGCGCTGCCTGTTCCTGGCTGCTTCATATCATTGATTTCAGGTTCTGCTATGGGGAAGATGGAACGGCTTTTCAGCTGCGTATCATGGGCATTCCATTCCGTCTGCAGAAAGAAAAGCGCAGAAAGACCAAACGTGAAAAAAAGAAAGCCATACCAAAAGCAGAAAAAATCAAAGATTCTGCCAGTCCTACGGCTGCAGAGCCAGAAGCAGCAGAGAATCATGCAAATAATATACAGACAAGAGGGAAGAATAGAACAGACGAACAGATAGACACAGAAAGGGAACAGAAAGAAGAGCGGCGGTATTTTGGGCGTATCCGTGAATTTAAGGAAAAAATAAAAAGCAAGATTTCCGATATCAAAGCAGCTATTGCAGCGGCAAAAGAGAAAATCCGCGACATAAAAGAAATCATTTCCGATGAAACTAACCAAAACGCAATTATGAAGATATGGCGGGAACTGAAATATCTCCTGCGCCATTATGCCCCGCGGAAAGCATGGGGGGAACTTTCCTTTGGCATGGCAGATCCCTCGCAGACCGGGCGGATTCTAGGGGCGCTGAGCGTATTGCCTTTCTGGGCGCAATATAAAATCAGTATCTATCCAGATTTTCAGTCAGAGGCGTTTTTTGCGGAAGGCTGGCTCAGATTAAAAGGACATATCCGGCTCTGGCATTTTTTGGTGTCAGTCGTCCGGTTGCTCAAAGATAAAAATATAAGGTTATTGCTGGAAAAAATCAGAACATGACAGGAGGTTTATTATTATGCAGGAAAATAATTTTAACACTACGGTCCAATCACTGTTTAAAGGAATGGACAGCTTTATCACGACTAAGACGGTAATCGGGGAAGCCGTGCACATCGGTGACACGATTATCCTTCCCTTAATTGAAGTTACTTTTGGAGTAGGCGCAGGGGCATTCAGCCAGGAGAAAAAGAACAACGCTGGCGGCGGGCTGGGCGGAAAGATTACGCCAAGCGCCGTTTTGGTCATCCAGAATGGCAACGCTAAACTGGTAAATGTCAAGAACCAGGACAGCATTACCAAGATTCTCGATATGGTTCCGGAACTGGTAGATAAATTCACCAGTAAGAACGCTGCCAAGAAGAGTTCCCCGGCAGATGAATCTGCCAAGGCAGCTGCGGCCAAGGACCTTTCCGAGAAGCTGAATATCCCGGCTGAGGAGAGCTGATAAATCAATAGTAACTCTTCAGGGACATCATGCATGAACAGAAGAAACAGGGCATATATTAGTAATGATATATACTCTGTTTTTTTTGGTGATGATGTGAAACGACTGATAGGTTTCATTTTATTTTGGATTGCAGTGGGAATGGCGATTATGCTTTTTTTGCCGAGTGATTTCTTGGGCGTGCTGCTTATTTTCCTGTTCCTGCTTTTAGGGTATAACTTGTTCTGTTGTTAAGCGGAAATGGAGGGGACAATATAGCGTGATAAGTTCTTTCTGTTAAGATAAAAAAAAGAGCAGCGCATTGATTTTCAATGAACTGCCCTGATTCGTCTTGATACGAACTAAGCTCTTTCTACTTTTCCGCTTCTCAGGCAAGAAGTACAAACATACATTCTCTTAGCGTTAGCGCTTCCATTAACTTTACACCTTACGGATTTGATGTTAGATTTCCACATTTTATTTGTCTTTTTATGTGAATGGCTGACATTTTTTCCGAAATGTGCACCTTTACCACAAATGCTGCATTTTGCCATAATTGCACCTCCTTGCAACTTACTAAGCCATACAATCCAAACTACAGGCTCACAACATGAATATTCTACCAGAAAGATTACCAGAATGCAAGTATAAAATGATTTTTTTCCAAAAAAGAAAATATATGTTTCTTTTTTAGGAAAAACAGGGTATAATATCCAATAAAGCAATGAGCAGTGCAGGATTGCCAGAAACAAATATGGGTTGTGCTTGCACAGATTTATAATCGTATCTGTGATGGATATGGAGATCGGAAGAGCACACGTCTGAA
>CANOHX010000242.1 GCA_947565885.1 uncultured Lachnospiraceae bacterium | reverse complement strand
TGTTTGTCATGTCGATTCCATATTCCTCCCGCAGTTTTCCAGCACATTTTTGCAGCCCCGCCAAAAGATGCTGCTCCATCCTCTGCTCAATCTGGTACTGCTGTCCTACAGAATTTACCTGTCCGATTTTCAGCCGCCCCTGTCCAGTGACAGACACAGTCACCACAGGCTTCCCCTCTTCCTGCTCTACACTCGTCGTCACCCGGATATCAGAAATCTCTGCCACTTCCTCCTTGTCCGGCTCACAGGTAAACGTATCCAGCAGCCCCTGGGAGAGAAACACCTGCATCGCCTCTTCCAGCGTAAGAATTCCACGATACTCAAAGTTTTCAATTGCCGCATAGGCGCTGACCGTGGGACGGTTTCCCTGCTCCGTCAAAACGGGAATCAGCAGCAATTCATTCTGATTGTGCCACTGGTTAATCAGGCTTCCTACGGTAGCAATTTTTTTCTGGCTGAAATCTTTCTGGCTCTCTAACATCTCTTCCAGATAAGTGCCCATGGAACCTTCAGTTTCCTCCGTGAGCGTGAGGATTTCAGCCGCCGAACTGCTGCCTACAAACAAGCTGATATTTCTGGCTGCACGCTCCTGCTGTTCCCATGCAAGCAGCAGATTCCGCAGACGTTTCGGTTCAGAAAGCAGATTTTCTCCCAGCACCACCGCCTTCAGGTGATTGTAATCCAGGATACGGTTGGTATTATTTTCGTAAGATTTTTCCACATGGAACAAATCATCGCCCTCTAAGGACATTGCCATCGGCGTATCCACGACCTTGCCTTTCTCCGATATCTGGGCGAGGTCCGGGAAATCAAAACTGACTACCAGCTTACGCTCCGTCTCTTTTTCCTCGTTTTTTTCTTTTGTGTCCATTCCTTCCGCCTCTTTCCCACCGGCCTTTTCTTTTGTTTCCATTCTTTCCGCCTCTTTCCCGCCGGCTTTTTCTGATGCGCCCTGTAAATCTATGCCAACTGCCAGCGGAAAGCTGCGCTGTTCCAGTTCCACCGATTCGCAGCCGCCCCAAAAAAGCATTGCCAGAAATGCCGCCGCCAAAATCCTACTCTTTCGCATCCGCTTCTGCCTCCTTTCCCATTTTGCTACCCAGCTTAATCTGATTTACAAGCAGCAGAATCAGCAGAATCAAAAACATGCCTGGCAGTGCAATACAATATTGGTAAATCCCAAAAATTTCTGCCAGAAACTGATGTTCAAACAATCCTTTGCCTACGAAAAAAGCAATTAATGCCACGAGATACAGGCTATAATGATGCTTCGTTTCATGGCACAGTTCCTTTAGTACCAGGCTCCCCTGAAAAATCCCTGTATTCAGGAGGGCAAACAGCGCAAAAAACCATACCGCCGTCATCAGCACATCCTGTCTGGTAAAAAATCCACCTGGCAGATTAATCATCCCCATCAGGGTAAGGATGGGACGCTTCAATATTCCCATGGCATTCTGCCCAAATGCACCCAAAATCATAAGATAAATTAATATATTTAACAATGTTGCTGCCAATAGTGAGTCTCGTCCACAGGCTGCCAGTTTTTCTGGACTTCTGCTAAACGGTTTTAAAAACAGCAATGCACTGAGGGGCAGCAGCAAAATCAATACGGATGTACTGCCTCTCAACAACTGTACCCCATCGGAAGCTACAATCGGCGTCCAATAGGACGTGTTTATCTCCGGAATTGCCATAATCAGCATCAAAAGCAGCGGTATCCCCAGAAACCAAAAAATAATCTCATACACCCTCGCCCTGCCCTCAATACCTCGGATGCTGCCGTAGACTGCCAGCAACAGCAGCAAAATGCCGATTCCCAGAAAAGAGCCTTCCGGCAGCAGCCAGCTGAGGGTCAATGTCGTCAGCTCGAATAGCACATACCCAGACAAGGTTGCAAAATATAAGAAATAAAATACCATAAACACATCTGCAATAATCTGCCCTACCGTGTCTTTCATGTAACTGTAAAAGTCCGCATCCATATGTTTCAAATTAGCGCCCATCAGCCACAGAAGCGCTGCTCCGCCCGCCATGCCTAACAACAGGCAGAAAATTCCGTCCGCACCTGTCATGGCAGAAAAAATCCCCGGAAGCACCAGGCTGCTGATACCAAAAATATCCAAGACAAAAAGCCTTCTTATCTGCCGTAATGATATTTTCCAATTCTCTGCAAACATATTTCCAGCTATTTCCCCTCTCTGTTTCTTTTTTCTTCCTCATTGAATTTCAGCCTGATGCGCGCACCTCCTCTGGTATATATGGGACGTTTTTTTAAGAAATCCAGGGGAAGGCGCAGGAACGTATCGCGCTCATCCTGATATCCGTTCAAATCCGCCCCCACAAACGGCGCAAGGTAAGGAATGCCAAAGCTTTCCAAATGGGACAGATGAATCAGCACTGCCAAAAGCCCTATCAGGAAACCGAAGAATCCCAGGGAACCGCAGAGGAATATAAACATGAATTTGAGAATCCGAAAGGAAGTGGCAAATTCTTCATTGGGCACAGCAAAAGAACATAGCGCTGTAAGCGCCACCACAATCACAACAATCGGGCTTACTATATTAGCGTCCACCGCCGCCTGCCCGATAATCAGTCCGCCGACAATGCCAATTGTGTTCCCATTCGCCCCTGGCAGCCGTACGCCAGCTTCCCGCAATAATTCAAATGCAATTTCCATAATGAACACTTCCACCATTGCCGGAAAGGGAACCCCCTGTCTGGAAGCTGCTAATGACAGAAGTAAATCGGTAGGCAGAATCTGGGTATGGAAATTCGTCATTGCCAGATACAATCCCGGAAAAACCATCGCCAAGAAAGACGCCACATAACGCAGAATCCTGGTAAAGGAAGCAATCTCCCAACGGCTGTAATAATCATCGCTTGTCTGGATGAAGGTGTTATAAGTCGTAGGCAGAATCAGCGCCACTGGGGAGTTATCCGAAAGCAGGACAATCCTGCCTTCAAGGATAGCCATGGCAGCACGGTCCGGCCGCTGGGTAGTCTGAAACTGCGGAAACGGAGAATACTTGCGCTTCTCTGTAAGCTGCTCGATAATACCGCTGTCCAAAGCGCCGTCAATCTCAAATTCCTGTAGCCGTCTTTCTATCTCCTCCAGTATCTCCGGATGGATTAAATCTTTCATATAGACAAGGTCGACATTTGTATTCGTACGCCTGCCCGC
This sequence comes from uncultured Lachnospiraceae bacterium, assembly GCA_947565885.1. GTDB lineage: Bacteria > Bacillota > Clostridia > Lachnospirales > Lachnospiraceae > Petralouisia. Next base: position 1,083 of record CANOHX010000242.1, on the reverse strand, counting down.
AAAACTTTCCCTTACTTTCACATGCGGGCTGCGCAGACGCTTGCGGATTAACGCCGTATTTATCTTGACGGATTCCGAAAATCCCTCATTGGAACCGCGGATGACCTTTTCCGATTCCGTCTCATACACGCCTCTGCCCGGATACCCCTTGTCCGGAATTTTCAACGCTTTATTATAGCCCTCCAGGAACACCAGCGCATCCCCGGTGAGCATTCCCTGAGCTGCATCCTCAATTGTCTCAAAGGGCGGAGAATCTGAAATATCAAAGACATTGTCCCTGACATACGCCGCAAGCTCCTCCTCGGGCAGCGTGCGCAATTTTCCCAGGAACTTTCCCACCGCCGAATCCTTCCAGTCCACGCTGCTGACTGAAACTTCAATATAGGCAATATAGCACTCGCTTTTTAAATTTTTTCCAACCTTTATTTTTCGTTTCTTGATATCAGCACAATCAGAAAACAATTCCTCAAAATTCTTAATATTTTCCTGCAAGTCAGGAACAATCTGCATCGGCATAGATACCTCCTAACATAAAATCCCACTGAATCGAGTAGGGAAGATTTATTTCCCTGCGCACCGCGCGAGGTGCGTGCTGCATAGCAGCAAATTTCCTTACGCACCTCTGTGCATAAAAAAGGATAAGCCTAGGCTTACCCTTTTCTACACTTCTATTATCTTTTCCGAAATTTTCCTTTTTATTCCTTTTTATAGAAACATTACTTGTTCCTTCTTTTGCAAACCCTATTAAATCCATATTGGTATTTTCGAGATTAATCTCTTTCATTACTCCATTTATGAATGATACAGAACATTAAGGCTACCGCCATTGCAATAGCAATTATTTGAACAATTTCCTTAAAAAATTCTTTTTCACGGGTATTTCTTCCTGTTTCAAATAGTGGTGGTACTTATTTAAGAAGTTAGCTGTTTCTCGAAATTCTTTGTAATCTTTTTCTGTATAGGGGAGAATTCCGGCGGCAAGCACCTTTCCCATAAATTCACTTCTTGCTTTATTACTTTGAAATGTACTGCCACTGATATATTCACAATTAATGCGTTCATAAAAGTTCAAATCTAATTTTC
>CANOHX010000241.1 GCA_947565885.1 uncultured Lachnospiraceae bacterium | reverse complement strand
TCTTAATCTTAATAAAAAACCGAAATTCTATATTCAGACAAAGGTACATTGAAAATCTCGATGAAATTAGCGTACTACAGTTACATTGACAGCCTGAGGTCCTTTGGAACCTTCAGTGACATCAAATTCAACGGTAGCGCCTTCCTCTAATGACTTAAATCCCTCCATATTTAATCCGGAGTAGTGCACGAATACATCATTACCGGATTCATCAGAAATAAAGCCATATCCTTTTTGGTTGTTAAACCATTTTACTGTACCTTGCATGTCAGTACCTCCACTATATAATATATGCCCTTTTTGTTAGCATATTTCTACAATATCACATTATTTTTGAAAAGTAAAGGAATATTTTACATTTCATATAATTTCCTATAACAATTCCTCAAAAGGGATGTGGTGTGCTTTGAGGAAACGTTTCACTAGTCCATCCCATGCATGTTCCAGTGATTTGTCGAGGGAGAACACGCGGCAGGACACGCCTGTCGTGCAAGTAAGCTGCTGGTTTTGGTATTTAAGGTTTAGATACATTCCTGAAATGTCCTCCGGTAGGAAACTGCTGCCGATTGAGGCAAGGGTTTTTATCTGATTCTCACTGGAAAGCTGGAAGACAAAATGAAAGGAAGAGGGCGTCCGCCGGCCTTTAATCAACTCCAGGCAGACAGGACGTGCCAGGGAAAAGGGGATGTAGCGTTCCTGTCTGACCTGGGCATAAGGCCCGTCCTCTGGGCTGAAAAAATCTGTCCGGCAGTGTCCGTCCAGATGGAAAGACATATAGGTGGTGATGGAGCCTTCGGAAAGCAAAAAGCTGTCAAAGGCATCGCTTCGCAATAAAATGTTCATAAATTCTTTCACATTCAGAATAGATAATGACGTCATAAAAAAACCTCCTATGGCAGATATTAACACAAAATGCTGAAAACAGCAAACTATGAAAATCAATTTTTGGATGGTGGAAGTTATTGTCATTTTCATGGATAGAGAGTGAAATGCTCTGGAAAAATGTTTATATTTATAGTATAATATCTATTTATATATGGTATTAGAAACAGTTTTTGGCAAAAAGCCATGCAGGTAACATTTAGAAAGAATTTGGAGGCAGGAGATGGAACGCACAGAGGAATCATTTTTTCAATTGCTGGAGAAAGGAACCAGCGCGCCGATGGTGGTGCTGGAAGCCGAAAACAGATTGCAGCAGGCAGGATTTGAGGAACTTTCCTTTCAGCAGATTTGGGGATTGGCAGATAATGGCAGATATTATGTGAAGCATCACGATACAACGCTTTTTGCATTTACGGTCAATAAACGGGCCGGATTTAAAGATACCATACGAATTGGGGCGGCACATACGGATTTCCCCTGTCTGCGGATAAAGCCCAACCCGGATGTGAAAGCGGGCGGATATGCACAGGTCAATGTGGAGGTTTACGGCGGGGCAATTTTAAATACCTGGCTGGATCGTCCTCTCGGTATTTCCGGACGTGTGGCGTTGGCAAGCGAGGATGCCATTCACCCGCAGATGCGTTATTTTTCGGTGGAACGGACGCTGGGGGTTATCCCTAACCTCGCTATCCATATGAACCGGGAAGTCAATAAAGGAATTGAATTGAATAAGCAGAAAGATCTTTTGCCGATTATGGGGCTGGAAAGTGAGGGGGATAAGAAATTCCTCAGCTTTTTGGCAAAAGAGCTTCACACAGAGCCAGAAAACATACTGGATTATGAATTGTGGGTATATTGCCGGGAGAAACCGCAGTATGCTGGCATAGAGGAAGAATTTATCCTTTCGCCGCGGCTGGACAACCTTACTTCAGTGCAAGCGCTGCTGGATGGGATTATAGGAAGCCGACGTGAGGAAGGCATCAATGTAGCGGCCTTGTTCGATCATGAGGAGGTAGGCAGCCGTACCAAACAGGGAGCGGGTTCCATGCTGCTTGCCAATCTTCTGCAGAGGATTCTGGAGGCGATTGACAGGACGCCGGCACAGATTTCAGCGAGTCTGTACGATGCGTTCCTTTTGTCGGTAGATGTGGCACATGGGCTGCATCCCAATCAGATGGGTAAGATGGACATAACGAATAAGCCAGTACTGGGAAAAGGGCTTTGTATCAAGGAGGCGTCTTCCCAGTCTTACGCCACGGACTGTGAGGCAGTGGCAGTGGTGGAACAGATTTGCAGGAAATCAGGAATCCCTTATCAGAAATTTGCCAACCGCTCGGATATGGCGGGGGGCGGGACGTTAGGTGCAATTGCGTCCAGCTTTCTGCCGGTGCGGACGGTGGACATCGGAGTGCCGGTGCTTGCCATGCATTCGGCAGTTGAGACGATGGGAGCTATGGATATGAAATCTCTGACAGGTTTGCTATGCTCTTATTTTCAGGCATAGGCGATATATAGCTGCAATACAGTTCTTATAAGGAAGAAAAGATGGAGAGGCAGAGCAGATGAGAAAACGGTACAGGAAAATAAGCTGGATATTAACGTTTGTGTTGCTGTGCGGCAATTTGACGGGCTGTTCCCCAGAGGAGCTGCAGGGAATCTTGCAGGAAGATGCGTATCTGGAGCGCGCCGAGGATTCTCAGCAGGTGGCAGACGAGCCTAATCAGCAAAGGGCTGAGGTTCCTCAGGCAGAACAGAAAGAGGTAAAGCCAGTCCAGAAAGTTTCAGTGGGCAAATATGCGTATGAGCAGTTAGATGAGGACAGCAAGCGGGTCTATGACGAGATGCTTGATACGATTCTGAGCCAGCAGGAAAAAATCTCACTTTCTACGATAGACACGGAGGTCATGAACCATGCCTATACGGCGCTCTGCAGCGATTATGGCGGATTGTTTTGGGTAAACGGCTATGTGTTTACCAGATATACGAAAGGCGGTGAACTGGTGAGCCTGGAATTTTCGCCTAAGTATACGTTGAACCGGGAAGAGCGCCGGCTGATGCAGGAGAAAATAGACCAGGTTGTGGAACAGTGGTTTGCAGGAATATCGCTGAATGACAGTGATTATCAGAAAGCGAAATATGTGTATGAGCTTTTGGCTCTGAATACGGAATATGTGGAGGATGCTGAGGACAGCCAAAATATTATCAGCGTGTTTATCCGGCGTCAGACAGTCTGCCAGGGGTATGCCTGCGCTGTCCAATATCTGTTGGAACAGCTTGGAATACAGAGCGTGATTGTTTCTGGAAAGGCGTTGGGACAGCCCCATGCATGGAATCTGCTCTGCCTGGATGGAGAATATTATTATATGGATGCCACATGGGGAAATAATGGTTACCGGAACCGGGAGGGCGTGGAAACGTCTTTTATTGATTATAATTATATGGCAATGACTACGGCGGAGATGCAGCTGGGGCATGAGCCTGATTATGAAATTCGTCTGCCGGAATGTACGGCGGTTCTGAATAATTATTATATAAAAGAAGGAAACTATATTGAAGAGTGGCAGCCGGAACAAATTGGCGAAAAGCTTGCCAAGGCATGGGAGGAAAAGAGAGTGATGACTCTGCGTTTTTCTGATGACATCCTCAAAGAGCAGGCTTTTCAGTATTTTATCCAGGATGGGCATATCGCGGACTACTGTGCGGGGCTCAGCCAGATTAATTATCTGGAAGACAGCCTGTGGAAAGAGATTAGTTTTTGTTTTAACCAAACGTAAAAAAGGACTTTTCAAACCTGAATATTTGTGCTAATATTAAGTAGTATTTAAAACTACATAAAATAATTTACGATATTTTGTGATAGATTTTTTAGTAACAAATTTTCTAAAGAATAATACTACATAAGAGAGGTTATGTTGCAGAAATTCAGGAGGAAGAACATGAATTATAAGATTGTGGTTGACAGCTGTGGGGAATTGCCAGAAAAGCTCAAAGCAAGCGGGCATTTTGAAACAGTATCGCTGGAGCTTTTTGTGGATGATTACCGTATTGTGGATGATGAGAGTTTTGACCAGGCGGATTTTTTAAGACGCATGAAAGAAAGCCCCAACTGCCCGCGGTCTACCTGTCCATCTCCGGAGCAATATGTGAAAGCATATGACTGTGAGGCAGAGCATGTATATGCGGTGACGCTCTCTGCACAGCTCAGCGGTTCCTGCAACAGCGCACAGCTTGGCAGGGAACTGTACCTGGAAGAGAAAGGCACAAAGGACATCCATGTGTTTGATTCCAAATCAGCATCGGTTGGACAGACGGTGATTGCCATGAAGATTCAGGAATATGAGGAAGCAGGCCTTGCGTTTGAGGAGATTGTTGCCAAGGTAGATAAATTTATCGAAGGTTTGAATAC
>CANOHX010000240.1 GCA_947565885.1 uncultured Lachnospiraceae bacterium | reverse complement strand
TGATATCTGCAGATATCATAGCAGTAGCGGTAAAATTCATTGTCTTCCTGCTTGAAATTCTCCAAAAGCTCACAGCCATATGTTGTGTGTTTCTTCATCTCTTCAAACTCTTCTTTCGTCAGCTTGCCTGGCTTGAGCAGGATACTGTCAGGAATAGCGATTTTGCCTAAGTCATGGAGCGCAGAGGCATTGGTAATCAGGTTTACCGATTCATCTGTCAATTCATACTCAGGATATTCAGCCTTGACATATTTCAATATTATCTTTGTAAAATATTTCACACGCTGGATATGCTCGCCAGACTCCAGGCTGCGGAATTCTACTACGGAACTCAAGGCATTCACAAGGAACTCATTGCTGCGCTCTAACTTCTCGCGGCTCTCACGCAACTGCCTGGTACGCCTCTCAAGTTTCTCCTCTATATCCCTTCTGTTCTGGAACAGTTCAATGATATTCTGGGCACGCCGCATAACCACCTTCGGCTCAAACGGCTTATAAATTATATCGGAAACGCCGTATTCATATGCCTTGACTTCACTCTCTGCCGTAGCCTCCCCGGTTATCATAATTACTGGGATGGAACTGATATACCCCTTCTCAGACATATACTCCAAAACATCCAGACCTGACTTGTTCGGCATCATCAGGTCAAGGAAAATCAACGATAATGTTTCCCCATATTTCTCAATCAAATCAATCGTCTCCACACCATCGGCTGCTTCCAAAATCTCATATTGTTCTTCAAAAATAAAACTGAGCATCTTGCGGTTTATTTCCACATCGTCCGCAATTAAAATGATATGTTCTTCCATTCCTAATCCTCCAGCGGCGCAGTTATTTCGCCATAAATTTAAGTTAATAATTTTGACACACTGACGCTGTTATGCTATCTAAATAATGTCCACTACATTTTAACATAACCCATTTTAAAAATGCAACCCATAACCACATTAAGTTCACAATTTTAACTTCGCCAGCGCATCGGCAAATGCATTGTTCACTGGCTCTTTCGCCTCCTGCTTCATCTTGTTCATATAGCGGGAAACATCCTTTTTAGAAACGCCGCCTCCGCTCTCCTTGCGGCGTTTTTCAAAGGCAGACAATTTCTCCCGGTAGCCGCAGACGCAGGTAAACCTGCGGTTCTCGCCCTCCCCCACCAGTTCCATCTTCTTATGGCACTGGGGACAGCGGGCATTGGTAACCTTGGAAAGCGTTTTGCGGTAACCGCACTCCCGGTCCTGGCATACCAACATCCTGCCGTTTTTGTGGTTAACCTCTAACATCAGCTTCCCGCATTGCGGGCATTTCTTGTTTGTGATGTTATCATGGCGGTAAGTCTTAGCGGAGGCCTGGATATCCTTAACAATATCCGCCGTGTAAGTACGGATTTCAGCCTCAAAATCCTTCTTTTTCGCCTTTCCACCTGCAATATCCGCCAGCTCCTGTTCCCATTTTGCAGTCAGCTCAGGGGAAGTCAGCCCCTGAGGCGCAAGTTCAAGGACCTGTCTGCCTTTGGAGGTCAGATGGATATATTTATCACGTTTTTCAATCATAAAACTGTGGAACAATTTCTCAATGATATCAGCGCGCGTGGCAACCGTCCCCAGACCCCCGGTTTCTCCCAGAGTCTGGCGCAGCTTTTTATCGGAACTGTCCATATATTTTACTGGATTTTCCATAGCGGCAAGAAGCGTTGCCTCCGTAAAAGGCACCGGCGGCTTTGTTTTTCCCTGGGTGATTTTGCCCTCTGTGAACAGGACTTTCTGCCCTTTGGAAAAATCAGGAATGCTTCCATTTATGGCTTCCTCTGTCCCCGGGGCGCTGTCCTTTGCAAAATCGTCCGCTTCTTCCTCATCCGAAAAGCCCGCTTCTTTCTGTAAATCCTTAATTTCCTGCCAGCCTGGCTGCTGCAGAATCCGTCCCCGCAGGGTAAATTTCTCCCCTTGGCAGACAGCCGTCACCTCCGTCTGCTGGTATTCGCAGGGCGGCAGCAGCACGGCAAGGAAACGCGAGACAACCAGTTCATAAATCCGGCGTTCGCCATACTCCAAATCTTTTAGGTTCACGCTCTGTTCCGTGGGAATAATGGCATGGTGGTCCGACACTTTTTTATCGTCCACAAAAGATTTGTTCGCCTTAATCGCTGTCTTCAGCAGCCTTCCGCAGATTGGTGCATACACGCCGGCCCGGCAGGCCCTCAGGCGTTCCGGTATCGTCTCCACAATATCTGCCGTAAGGTAACGGGAATCTGTTCTGGGATACGTCACGACCTTGTGTCGCTCATAGAGATTCTGCATGAAATCCAAGGTCTGTTTAGCGGAAAAACCAAATATGCGGTTAGCATCCTGCTGCAAGGCAGTCAGATCATACAGCTGCGGTGCAAAAGACTTCTGCTGCTTCTTTTTTACCTCCTCCACGACAGCCGTGCTGTTGGCAGCATTTTCCAGAGCTTTTTTTACTTCCTCCCCAGAAAACGTGCTGCTGCCGTTCTGCGGTGATTTCCATGTCCAGGCAACGCCCGCGCCCTTCATCTTCAGACCATAATATTCCCTGGGCTTAAATTCCTTAATCTGCGCTTCCCGCTTGGCGATAATGGCAAGGGTCGGCGTCTGCACCCTTCCGCAGGACAATTGCGCATTATGTTTTACTGTCAGCGCCCTTGTGGCGTTGAGCCCCACCATCCAGTCCGCTTCCGCGCGCGCCACCGCCGCTTCGTATAATTTCTGGTAGTCCCTGGCGTCCCGGAGGCTAGAAAAGCCCTGACGGATTGCTTTATCGGTTACCGAGGAAATCCACAGCCGCTTCATGGGCTTTTTGACGCCCGCTTTCTGGATAATCCAGCGCGCCACCAATTCCCCTTCTCTGCCTGCGTCCGTGGCAATGATAATCTGCCCAATATCTTTGCGGTACATCTGCTTTTTCACGGTCTGGTACTGATGCCCGGTTTTTTTGATGACCTGGATTTCCAGACGCTCGGGAAGCATGGGAAGCGTCTCCATCTTCCACTCTTTCCACTGGTCGCCATAGCTTTCGGGGTCGGCAAGCTCTATGAGATGTCCTAAGGCCCAAGTCACCACATAATCCTTCCCCTCCAGGTAGCCGTTGCCTCCCTGTTTACAGCCAAGCACCCTGGCAATATCCCTGCCCACACTGGGCTTTTCCGCAATTACTAATGATTTCATATCCATTATCCGTCCTTTTTCATTTCTCAACAAAACATCCTTTATATCTTGCGCGTACCGCGGCAGCGCGGGAAATTACTGCAGCCATAAAATTCCCCATACATCCCCTTACGCTTGACCATCTCACTGCCGCATTTAGGGCACAGAACCTCTGGCTGGGTCTTCTGCTTCTGCCGGAAAATTTTGCCCATTTCCTCATAACATTTCTGATTCATCGCGCAGTCAGCCAGCGCACGATGCGCACCCTCGGTACTGATATGAAAATAAGCCGCCACATCTGACAGCTTGTGATGGGACAGCTCCGGCAGGCATTGCCTTGCCATATAGAGCGTGTCTATGTAATCGTTATCCACTCCTGTGCCAAAGATCCGTAACGCCCCCTTGCAGATAAAATTCAAATCAAAGCTGTGGATGTTATGCCCTACCAAAACATCGCTGCCCGCAAACTCCAGAAAATCCTCCAGAGCTTCTGCAAGTTCCGGCGCTTCTGCTACCATATCATCGGTGATATGGTTGACCCTCGAAGCTGCAGCCGGGATATGCATTCCGGGATTTACCAATGTAGAGTATTCATCCACAGCCTTATGCCCCCTCACACGGATAGCCGAAATCTCAATGATTTCATCTGTATCCGGGCGGACGCCCGTGGTCTCCAAATCGAAGACCACGTAATCGCTGATATATTGGTTCAAACGTTTTCCTCTGTTCCCTGTCACGGCAATCGCCCTCATTTCTCTTATGATTTCACATTATAAAAGGCTTTGCCGACAAATGCAAGTTTCCTGTAGAAAAATTCCTCCGCCTAAGGTAACAGTTCAGCCTTCAAATTTTTAATTACAGTTTACGCAGCAGTTCTCTGCATATATAGCAGAAAAATATTTATGGGAATATTTATAAATTTGATGGATTTTCCTCCTCTGCCAAAAGGCAGACATTTGAGGAATTTCGTGTATCCCTTGCTTCCAGGAGAGGGGCTTCGGGAATTGCCCGCAATGAAATCTGCTGCGCAGATGGCGGGCAAGTAGGCAATCAATTTGCTCCGCAAATTGGTTACATTAATTTCCCCAATGTCAACTGTCTGAGCGTTTTCCCTACTGCTTATACCCAATCGCCATAACGGAAATGGTTTTTCCTCACGGACAGCCCTTCTTGTTTTCCTAACAGCGGCAACAAGCACTTT
>CANOHX010000239.1 GCA_947565885.1 uncultured Lachnospiraceae bacterium | reverse complement strand
ACCCGGCCCGCCAAAAATCAAAGCGCTGGACACGCCCACAATATTGCCTGTCCCAATGGTCGCCGCCAATGCCGTACACAACGACTGAAACTGGGAGATTGACTTATCTTCTGATCCGGTATGCTTCGTAATGTGCCGGTCCGTAAAAATGCTGCCCAAAGTATGCTTCATCCAGTAGCCAAAATGGGAAATCTGGAACACCTTGGTCAGCACGGTCATCAAAATACCCGTGCCAACTAGCAGCACCAGCATGGGAATGCCCCAGACAAAGCCGTTAATGGCGCCGTTAATCTTTTCAACCATCTCAATCATACTATTCACTCCTCTTCCTTTGTTTGTCACGTTACAAAAACGCAGCAGATAAGCATTGTCTTACCTGCTGCCACATGTATGCCCTCTTAATAAATTACCATAGTATGAATAGACTGTCAAGAATCAAATCTCTGCTTAAATCAGCCCCTTGTCGCGGCAGAGTGCTTCTATGCTCCTGTCATAGGTAGCTTCCGCTTCCTTTGAAAAGAAACACCCCGGCACGCCTTCATCATGGTCCCTGTGATGCGCCACGCATTCACAGCATTTCCCATGCCGCGGGCAGTCATAAGTACAAGGACACGGTCTTTTATTTGTACACTTTTCCATCCATTATTCCTCCTTTGAAATTTAAGGCAGATTCCCTGCCAGTTTACGTTCCGATTATACACCAGATAAACTTTCAATGCTTCTATTTGGGATGAATCGCACTTTTTATGGTACTATTTTAATTCATCCAAAATGGAGTAAGATGCCAAAAGGCGGAGCAGCCGAAACTGTCCCGCCGAAAAACCTGGCTCTGAGAACCACCTCAGAATTCCCCATCTTGTCTCCCTTTTTTAATACAAGGCATATACATTGCTTACAAACCATTCTATGATGCCCATCGCTACAGAAAAACATGTCAGCAGGAACACCAGGAAGATTGCCCCTCCATCGTATTTAAGCACTTCCTCCTGCTCTTCCCCCCTGTGGATATTGGAGATAAGCATCTCGCAGCCTAATGCAATCAATATCAGAGGCCACAATTTCATAATCAGCCCTAATGACAGAGGCGGGTAAAACATATGGACCAGGAACAGCCCTCCAAACACTATCATCAGGATTCCGCAAGTAATGCTGCCAACTCTTCTGGTTCTCATACCATCATCCCTCCTGCTCTTTTGGCCCAATCTCTTCTGATTTCAGCTCTTTCTTTTCCTGCGTCTGCCCATCCAGCTCCTTTTTCTTGCCGCGGATCAGGTAGATGCCGCACCAGATAAGCAGCACTGCAATCACCACCTGCGGAACACTGTCCATAATATCCCAGTATATGGAATCCGGGAGCAGCCACATCATATAGCCGCTGAAACGATGCCATAAGATTACCACGCCGATAATGATGAGCACAATAGCCAGGAGATTGTTCTGTTTGCCTTTCAGTTTCCCTCTGAACAAATCCTCATCCATATGGAAGAGGTAATCGTCCTCCAGCGCATAAAATTCCTCGTCAGACATTCCTCTGATATTATGGACATTGAAAAAACTGTAGCACCACAGAATCGGCAGTATGAACAATGCCGGTCCAATATTCAAAAATGAGGCGAAAAACACCACCAGCCAAAAGACTGCCATAATGCTGATTCCCTGTTTCATAAACCCCATATACATTTCCCCTGCTCCTGGCAGCAGGGAAAAGCAAAAGGTTAAAAATCCACTCTTTTTCCTTGTCATCTCGTTACCTCCTGATTTCTTTGATATTCTTTGTCCTCTATTCCCATACGGAACAGGCCATTGCTTATTTCATTCAGAAAGCTGGATACTTCCCCACTCTTCCTGTTTAACGTATCGGTAAGGCTTATCCGCTCTTCCTGCCGCTCCTGCCGCTGCTCTTTCTGCTCCATCCTCCAATTCCGGACATCCTCAGGCTGCAGGCTCTGGATATTGGTTGTCAACAGCAGCAAGAATATGGATGTTACCACTGCCATACCTACTTTGAGGCTATACATGAAAAGCTGCATCTGCCGCGACCGCTCTTTGACACGCACTGTCATCTGCACGTCTATCTGCTGTGTCCTCTGCAGTATCTCTTCTTTCAGGTAAACCGGGGGTTCCGGCATTTTCTTGTAAACTGCAGAAATTTGCGGCGTTAACTCTATCTGGTTCCCGGAATCCTCCGGCAATGATTCCATCCAGCCTGACGGCTGTAAAACAGCGTCTTCCGGCGGCGATTCCATCCAGCCTGACGGCTGTCCTACAGAACCTTCCGGCGGCGATTCCATCCAGTTTGCAAACTGTCCTGCACAGAATGTGCAGTTCCCGATGTGTCCCAGGAACTCTGCCTCCTCGTCCGGGGGCAGCTCGCCTGCCAGCCAGTCGCAGAACTGTTCTTTCGTAATATGGCAGTTCCCTTCTTCCTGCCTGATTGCTGTAGTTCTCTCCCTTGTCATCCGACCGCCCTCCCTTCCATCATCTTGCGTATCATACCTTTTGCCCGGTATATCTGGGTCTGGACAGTTTTAATACTCTTATCTGTTTCCATGGCAATCTCTTTTGCCGTCTTTTCCCGGCAGAAATGTTCGGTTGCAATTTCTTTGTAAGGACTTTTCAGGCTTTGACAGATAGTATAAACATATTCCTTGGATTCCTGCTGTAAATATGCCTCCTCGGGACTTGCCTTCTGGTCCTTTAATTCTTCAAAATAAGTATCTTCTTTCGGTTCGCTGCGACGCTTTGCACTTTTCAGGAAATCCAGCCCCTTGTTGGTGGCAATCCTGCATACCCATGCTTTTTCATAATCCCGTTGGAAAGTGGCGAGATTCTTATAGATGGATAAAAAAGTTTCCTGTGTCAGATCTTCTGCGTCAAACTGGTTTCCTGCCATCTTAAAACAGATGGAATATACCAGCCGCTCGTATGTATCCAGAAGATAACTGAAATATTCTTCCTTATCGATTCTATCCGCCTCCTTTGCTCCGGTTTCATTGATGATTTCCATTGTCATGGAATCGTTTTCTATCTGTCTGTTTATTATAACGAGACAAAATTTCAGATGTCTTCAACTATTTACATTTATTTTTCATCTTATATTCCAGCGGCGTTGCCATCATCTTCTCTTTAAACCTGCTGATAAAATAACTTGTTGTAGAAAACCCTGACCGAACTGCAATTTCCGTTATGCTCTGGTCCGTATTGTGTAACAGGAAAAGCGCCTGGGACAGACGGTATTCGTTGAGGTAATCGGACACGGACATATGCATCATTTTTTTGAAATACCTGCAGCACGCGCTGCGGCTGAGATTGACGCAGACGCATAACTCGTCCAGCACAAACTTCTTTTGATAATTCTTTTGTATAAAATCTATGATTTTAAAGAGCCTGGAATCATCTGTCCTATAGAAACCTTTATTCTGAACTGCAATCAGATTATCCCATAAATCAATCCACATTCGCTGCAGCTTTTGCTGGATCTGACATTGCAGATAGGCGTCCCCCCAGTAATTATCCAGGAAAATATCACGCAGCTCATTTTCCCATGAACGCAATAGCCCATCGGCTAAGGAAAGATGGAAAAAGCCGTTCCGGTTAATGATTTCCGGGTTATAATACTGTTTTTCAAAATAGCTGCCCCTGAACCCGGTCAGCAGGCATGGGTCGAAAAACATGGTCTGGTACTTTGCAGGACATTGCATTTCATTGCCAGAGATACTGTGGAGCACGCCAGGAAAAATCACAAAACCTTCCCCGGCTTTTATCTGTTCCTGATGATTCAGCAGATTCACCGTTACAATGCCCTCCGTCACTACAGACATTTCTATGGAACCCTGTTTATGCCAGTTTACCAATCTGTTCTTATAGGAAGACAGATTATCAAACGAGACTGCAAAGGGAAATTCAGGATTCAGCCGAAGCAAGGTATTTAACTCATTGTCAATGGGAACCGTATCCATCTCCCCCCAGGGCCAATCGTAATCCTTGTGTTCCATCATGCATCCTTTCTATGGTGAAAGTATTATCCGAAAAGATAATATTCTGATATTTTAAGGCAATAAAAATATATCTTTTCTTGATATGAGATAATATAATTATAGCAACAGCCCCATCCAGACGCAAGGGCAAAGTGGGCAGACCCCACATTTACAGGAGGAACGTCAATGGATAAAAACAATAATTCCTATAAGCTATCGATGGCAGAGCGAAGGGCACAAGGCTTATTGTGGACCGATACGGGAGAAAACCTGGATCAGCAGATATCTGCCAGAACTCTCTGCCGGCAATTTAACCAGACCAGCCCCAATGAGAGCGAAAAGAGAAAGGAACTATGGCAGAAAATTTTTGCCTCATGCGGAAAAGATG
>CANOHX010000238.1 GCA_947565885.1 uncultured Lachnospiraceae bacterium | reverse complement strand
TAATGAGGAAGCGCTGACAAGGAATGGCAGGAAAGCAGAAGAAACGGATAAGAAAACAGAGGCAGGATGGATTAATTTTGCTATGGTGGAGAGCGCACAGGTTCAGACGCCGGGGGTACAGAACATCGCGGTAAGCCTGGGGCAGGATGGCGTAAAAGTGGAACGCGCAGAACTCACCTACCAGAAAGAAGCCGGGGAAGCCTTTGTGGCAGAGGCGGCAGATATTGCAGATAATATGGCGAAGTTTACTATTAATTATACAGATGAGGCGCAGAGCGGCATTTACGAACTGGTAAGCGTCCGCTATTTAGCGGAGGGGACAGAGTATGAGGTTTTATTTGCCGATTTGGGGATGGATATCGGCTTTGGCGTTAACCAGGAGAGCGTGGGAGAACCGGATGACATACTGATGGACAGTGAAGTGCTTGAGGATTTGGAAGCAAATGTGGTGACGATGGATGAGAATGGCAATACAGTCTCCGAACAGTCAATCAATGATGTCTTGCAGGAGGCGCAGACGGCGGATGTGCGCGTACATTTAGGACGGGCAGCAGCTAACAACGCAGATAAGAAGATGGTGATTGTGCTGGATCCAGGGCATGACAATGTCCATGCCGGAGCAAGAGGCAATGGCTGCAAAGAAGAAGAACTGACCTTGAAGATTGCGCAGTACTGTAAGGCAGAACTGCAGAAATATGCTGGCGTTACCATCTATATGACGAGGACGAGCAATAACTGTGCCAATGGAGGATATGCGGTATCTGCCTCTGAATGCAATGCCAGGCGGGTAGCGTATGGGGCGGCGAAAAAAGCAGACGTCTTTGTAAGCTTCCACCTGAATTCCAGTACGAGTTCGGCTCCCAGGGGCGTGGGCGTATATTATCCCAACAGCAGTTACCGCCCCGAGCTTGGCGAGGAAGGCAAAGGGCTGGCAACCGATATTTATAAGAAACTGAGCGCGCTGGGGCTGCAGACATGGGCGGGCGGAGTCTTAATCCATAATTCAGAAGACAATACGCGTTATCCAGATGGTTCGTTGGCGGATTACTTGGCAATTATACGGCGCAGCAAAGAGGCGGGGATTCCGGCGGTGCTCATAGAACACGCGTTTCTCAGCAATGCGGCGGATGTGAGCCAGTTTCTCAATTCAAATGCGAAGCTGCAGAAGCTGGGCATTGCCGATGCACAGGGAATTGCCGGGTATTATGGATTATCCCTGGAAGAAGAAAGTTCTGGAGATAATCCGGTGATTGAATGGGCGAAATCCATCAAGAGCCAGAAACTGCGGATAAGCTGGGAAGAAGTGGCGGGCGCCGTTTCTTATGAGGTATACCGCAGCGAGTCAGAGGAAGGCGAATATGAGAAGATTGCAGACGCCACAAATTGCCAGTATGATGATAAGACGGTACAGGCAGGAGTTACCTATTTCTACAAAATTTGCGCTGTCTTTGAGGATGGAGAGAAATCTCCTTTCTCCGAGGCGCATTCCGGCGCAACCCTGCCGATGCCGGTAATCACCAGCGTAACCTCCAAGGCCGGAGGGAAACTGAAAGTAAGCTGGAAAGCGGTGGCGGGGGCTGAGGAATATGAGGTTTTGCGCAGCGATGCTGGCGATGGGAAATATGTAAAGATTGCCACTACTGACAAGAAAGCATATACAGACAGCAAACGGGAGACGCAGAAAGAATATTTCTACAAAGTGCGTGCTAAGGGCGGAGAACAGAATGGCAGCAGTACGGATTCGGCAATAGCTTCTGGCTGGGCAGTCAAACAGGCAGTTATCCGCAGCGTCAGTTCTGCAGACAGCAATTCCCTGCGTATCCGCTGGAAGAAAGTGGAGAATGCCTCGGCTTACCGGATTCAGAGGAGCGCTTCCAAAAAGGGAACGTACAAGACGGTTGCCGAGGTCAAAGGCAACAAGACTTCTTATGTAAATAAGGGGCTGAAAGCCCAAAAAACTTATTATTATAAAGTGCAGGCCCTGAATCAGGTAAACAATAAGATTGGCTGCGGCAGTTACAGCAGCCCGGTGTCGGGACAGACGATTACAGGTACTTCTATGTCTTATGTAAAATCTGTGAACAGCAGCACCATGGAACTGAAATGGAAGAAAAATTCATCTGCCTATGCCTACAGCGTTAAGCGTAGCCGGACGAAGAATGGCACATATGAGAAGATTGCGGAAATCCGTGATAAAAATATTACCCAGTATCAGGACAAGCATATAGTCAGCGGATATCGGTATTATTATGTCGTGGAAGTGGTCAGTAACAAGAAAGGGGTAAAAGGTTACAGCGGCAATTCCAAGCCGGCTTCTGCAATCAGCCTGAAGAAAGTAAAAATTGTTTCCATAGAAGATACGGAAGAAGGATTTCTGCTGAATTGGGAGAAAGCGCCCGGCGCAAATTGTTATGAAATTTTGCGCAGTACGAAAAAAAAGAGCGGATTTACGCAGATAGCCAAGGTAAAAGGTGCGGACGAGCTCAGTTTCACAGATGAGACTGTGACGGAAGGAATGAAGTATTATTACCGGATTCGCGCTGTGCGCGAAGGGAAACGTATGGGATACGGAAGCTACGGCAAAGTAGCCGAGAGCACCAATTATAGAGAAGAGTTTCCGGCTGCAGGTAGCCGGAAGCGTTAATATGCAGAATGGGCTAATAGCTGTGGGTAGCCGAAAGCGCTAATATGCAGAATGGGCTTAGCTGCAGGTAGCCGGAAGCGCTAATATGCAGAGTGAAGGCTTATAGCTGCTGGAAACGGAAAGCAGTAAGAGGATAAGGATATAAGAAGAGAAATATAAGAAGGGATTCATATTATGGAGGAAAAGGGATATGGTAAATAGGAAAGTGAGGATAATGGCATGGCTGCTGGTTGCCGTTCTTACAGTGGAACTCTGTGGGAATGCGCTTGTCTCCTATGCCGCCCCGGTGGAAACACCGCAGGTGACGGCAGACGATGCGAAGCGGCCGTTATCTAAGATGGAACAGGATTTCCTGGCAATGCTGCAGGAGTATGAGATGTTCGGCATGATGATGGGTTCAGAAACGCTCGTCTATCAGGAGCCGTCCGTAAGCGCGCCAGTGGTACAGAAGCTTGCCAGCGGCCACCAGGTGCAGTTTTTGGCTGCAGCAGTGGCAGAGGATGGGATTTGGTATCAGGTCTCGTTTGGCATGAACGACAGGGAATACATGGGATTTATAGAGGATTGTTCTGTGGTAACGCAGGATGTGAGGCTGCAGCAGTGGAAAGACAGGTATTTTGGCAGAGGCGTCAGGGCAAGGAGCGCAACTATGACATATGCTTCTGCATTGGGCAAGACGGATTTGAACGCGTTTCCTGCCAGCTACCGCTCTTATATCAGGAAACTGATTACGGAACATCCCAATTGGACGTTTGTGCCCATGGATACCGGGCTGAAATGGTCGGACGTCATAGAAAATGAGATGAAAGATGCCGTGAATCTGGTGGACATCAATGCCCCGGTGACCTGGAAGTCCACGGCAGAAAAGGATTACAACATGTCTACCGGAAAATGGGTAATCAAGAACGGTACGACCTGGGTTCAGGCTTCGGAGTCCGTGGTTAAATATTATATAGACCCGCGCAATGCCCTCAATGAGGAAGCGGTATTTCAGTTTGAACAGCTGACGTACAACGAATCCCACCATACGGAAGCGGGCGTGGAACTGATTTTGAAAGGTACGTTCATGAGCGATAAAGAACTGGAGGACGGATCCGGAGGCAATATCACCTATGCCCAGGCATTTATGGAGATTGGAGAAGAACTCAAAGTCAGCCCTTATTTCCTGGCAAGCCGTGTCCGGCAGGAGCAGGGGGTGAATGGGACATCCGCGCTGATATCCGGGACTTATCCAGGCTATAAAGGGTATTATAATTATTTCAATATCCAGGCAACTGGCATTGGGGAACAGGTAATCATCAGCGGCCTGCAGGAGGCAAAGAAAGCCGGCTGGACCACCCGGTATGCCGCGCTGCTTGGCGGAGCAGAGAAAACTGCGGAGAACTATATTTCCAAGGGGCAGGATACGTTCTACCTGCAGAAATTTGATGTGGACGATTCTTACAATGGTCTGTACTGGCATCAGTATATGCAGAACCTTCTTGCGGCAGCCAATGAAAGCACAAATGTCAGGAAGAGTTACACATCCATGGGCATCATCAATAACAGCTTCGTATTCAAAGTTCCCGTCTACGAGAATATGCCCTCCAAGGCATGCCCCTATCCTGATGAGAAGCTTGGCAAGCCCACGCTCAATGCGGCAAAAAGCGGATCTGACGCGGTGCAGCTTTCCTGGAATGAGATTGCCGGCGCCCAGGGCTATCAGGTATACCGCAAAGAGGGAGAGGACGGCA
>CANOHX010000237.1 GCA_947565885.1 uncultured Lachnospiraceae bacterium | reverse complement strand
CTCATGAGCAGGAACAGCAATCGTAGGGTATTGAAGTCTCATGAGCAGGAACAGCAATCATAGGGATATGGGGAGGATTCATGTCAGAACAACTATATTTCCGCCATATGCAAGAGGAGGATATCCCGGCTGTAGCGGCGATAGAGCGGGCAGTTTTTTCGCGCCCCTGGACGGAGCAGTCGTTTGCGCAGGCATTGCAGCAGGATACGTTGTTTGTGGTAGTCCTGAAAGATAATACTGTTATAGGCTACTGCGGCATGTACTGTTCTTTTGAGGAGGGGGAGATTACCAATGTAGCCGTTATTCCCAAAGAGCAGGGACAGGGCGTAGGCAGGCAGATGCTGCGGTATTTTTTGGGACAGGCGCAGGATAAAGGGGTGTCCAGAATTTTTTTAGAGGTGCGCACAAGCAACAAAAATGCCATACATTTATATGAGGGGCTGGGGTTTCAAAACTGCGGTATCCGCAGGAATTTCTATGAGAGCCCCCGGGAAGATGGCATGGTGATGAGGCTGTCGCTAAAAAATGATTTACAGCGCTAGATTCGTTCAAAAGGTTTACATTGCAAAGCAATAATTGGGCTGGTTACAATTCCCACTTAAAACAGGACGGCTTTCCGGTTATAATCAAATTGGGAAAAGCTGTACAAAAGGGAGGATAACCGTATGAAAACTGAAGAAAAGATTATCTGCAACTGCTGCAGAAAAGTAATAGCAGAAAGGAATGCCATTCCGATGGCTGATTATCTGCATGTGGAGAAAGAGTGGGGGTATTTTTCCAACAAGGATGGGCAGAAACAAGAATTTGACCTTTGTGAGGACTGCTGTGATGCATGGATAAAAAGTCTGCAGATTCCGGCAGCTTCCCAGGAGGTTACAGAATTCGTCTGAAAGGATTATTTATGTTAGATGTATGTTTATTAGGAACCGCCGGCATGATGCCGCTTCCTTACCGTTGGCTGACTTCCCTGATGACCAGGTACAATGGCAGCAGCCTTTTGGTTGACTGTGGCGAGGGGACCCAGATTGCCGTCAAGGAAAAGGGCTGGAGCACGAAACCTATTGATACCATCTGTTTTACGCATTACCATGCAGACCACATCAGCGGCCTGCCAGGGCTGCTGCTTACGATGGGAAATGCTGAGCGCACAGAACCTGTGACTATGATAGGTCCCCGGGGGTTGGAACGTGTGGTGAACGCGCTAAGGGTAATAGCGCCGGAACTGCCCTTTGAAATCCGTTACGTGGAACTTTCACAGCCGGTAGAGCAATTGCAGGTCAATGGCTACCATATCACTGCATTTAAAGTGAACCATAATGTTGCCTGTTATGGATATACGCTGGAAATACCGAGAACTGGCCAGTTTCAGGTGGAACGGGCGAAAGCATTGGGAATCCCTGTGAACTGTTGGAGCAAGCTGCAGAAAGGCCAAACGCTTGAACTGGATGGTAAGACTTATACGCCTGAGATGGTATTGGGACCGCCGCGAAAAGGGATTAAGCTGACCTATTGCACAGACACGAGGCCAGTGCCAGCTATTACGGAAAATGCAAAAAATGCCGATTTACTGATTATAGAGGGAATGTATGCAGAGCCGGAAAAAGAAGTTAAGGCAAAGCAATATAAACATATGACATTCTACGAAGCGGCGAAGATAGCCAGCGATGCCCAGGCGTCCGAGATGTGGCTCACGCATTTCAGCCCATCGCTTGTACGTGCGGAAGATTACATGGATGCAGTGCGTAAAATTTATGCCAACGCGAAACTGGGCAAGGACGGCAAGACGACAGAGCTGGATTTTGAGGAGGCAGGCAGGTGTCGCTGTGCGACGTGTGCCGATACCTTATGAGGCAAGGGAGGGACGTCAGTGAAAAAAAATGGTTTAAAGTCAATTCTTATTGTGATATTCTGTGCCTGTCTGTGTGTGGGGTATTTTTTTTACCTTACGCAGAAAACCGGCGGTAAGGAAGACGCCCTGACGGAGGCAGAGCTGATTATCTCAAAGGACTTACAGAATTCTTATCCTAAGACAGCGCGAGAGGTGGTTAAGTTTTATAACCGTATTTTAAAGTGTTATTATGACCAGGAATATACGGACGAGCAGTTAGGGCAGATGGCGGAGCAGGCCAGGCTCTTGATGGATGAAGAGCTGAGGGAGAAAAATCCCAGCGATTTATATCTGCAGGCGGTCAAGATAGATATTTCCAGTTTTGCCGAGGAAGGGAAGACAATTTCCAATGTTGCTCTTGAGGAGAGCAACGAGATTGAATATAGGAAAGTAAAAGGCAGGGAATGTGCCTACGTGGATGTGGTTTACTACCTCAAAATCAAAAACAAAGGCAAGACGAAGAGCGAGCGTTCCAGCCAGACGTATATTCTGCGCCGTGATGACGGTAACAAATGGCGGATTCTGGGCTTTTACCAATAATTATGTAAAGAGTTTCGCAGTCTTTTTCATTTACATATAGTATTATAGCGGCAGAAAGGAATGAAGCTATGCATAGCAGTGAGGAGGATGTAGTTATCCTGGCAATCGAAAGCTCCTGTGACGAAACGGCAGCAGCGGTAGTGCGGAATGGAAGGGAAGTGCTTTCTAATGTGATTTCTTCTCAGATTGCGCTGCATACGCTGTATGGGGGAGTCGTGCCGGAAATTGCTTCCAGAAAACATATTGAAAAAATCAATCAGGTGATAGAGGAGGCGCTGTCAAGGGCAGAAGCGACCCTGGCAGAAGTCGACGCCATAGCCGTGACTTATGGGCCGGGGCTGGTAGGCGCGCTCCTGGTGGGCGTGGCAGAAGCCAAAGCAATTGCCTATGCTGCGGGGAAGCCATTGATTGGCGTACACCATATCGAAGGGCATATCAATGCCAATTATATAGAGAACAAAGAATTGGAGCCGCCGTTTTTATGCCTGGTGGTATCTGGCGGACATACGCATTTGGTTAAAGTGGCAGATTATGGGAAATATGAAATTTTGGGAAGAACCAGGGATGATGCTGCGGGTGAAGCTTTTGACAAGGTGGCACGCGCGATTGGGCTTGGTTATCCGGGCGGACCTAAAATAGAGAAAGTTTCCCGGGAAGGCAATGCCGATGCTATTGCATTTCCCAGGGCGAAGGTTGCGGAAAATGTATATGATTTCAGCTTCAGCGGCGTCAAGTCGGCAGTGCTGAATTATATCAATGGCTGTAATATGAAAAATATTCCCATCGTGCAGGCGGATATCGCAGCTTCTTTCCAGAAAGCAGTCACTGATGTGCTGATAGAACATGCGATGATGGCAGTGGAGGAATTTCAGGCAGATAAATTTGCGATAGCCGGAGGAGTTGCGTCCAACAGTGTCCTGCGTGAGGGGATGCGGGAAGCATGTAAGAAAAGAAATGTGGAATTTTACCATCCTTCGCCGATTCTTTGTACAGACAATGCGGCGATGATTGGCACGGCGGCATATTATGAGTATATAGCTGGCAGGCGTGACGGCTGGGATTTGAATGCAGTTCCCAACCTGAAATTGGGAGAACGGTGATTATGGGGAAAAAATATGCAGCGGTTGTGCTCTCCGCAGGAAAAGGGAAGCGCATGGATTCAGAGGTACCCAAACAGTACCTGCTGTTGGAAGAACAGCCCATACTTTGCTATTCGCTGCAGACTTTCCAACAGAGCATGGTAGAAGAAATCATTCTTGTCTGCGGCGAAGAAGATTTAGCGTATTGCCGCAGTGAAATTGTGGAAAAATATGGCTTTTCAAAGGTGACGGCAATCATTCCGGGAGGAAAGGAACGTTACCACTCGGTCTGCATTGGTTTGCAGGAACTGGCGCAGCGGTCAGAACGGCCGGACTATGTAATGATACATGATGGGGCGCGCCCTTTTGTGGACCAGGGAATCATTGCCCGTTGTGCCAGGATGGTAGAACAGGGGCATTCATGTGTGGCAGGAATGCCGGTAAAAGATACAATCAAGATTGCCGACGAACATCAATTTGCTATAGATACACCGGAGCGCAGCCTTGTCTGGCAGGTTCAGACGCCGCAGGTATTTGCATTTCCACTTATTTTACGGGCATACCAGGAATTATTGGAATCCGAAAAGAATGGAAAGACGGTCTCCGTGACGGACGATGCGATGGTACTGGAAACTGTTATGAATAAACAGGTGCGTCTCGTGGAAGGCTCTTACAGAAACATCAAAATTACAACCCCGGAAGATTTAGAAATTGCGCGGGTATTTTTAAGGGAAAAAGACAAATGACATCCTGAAAGCGCCTTTGCGAATGGCGTGGGAGTGAACAGTAACGTTCTGAAATATATTTTTGCAAAAAATTACAAAAAACTATTGACATATCAGAATTGATTTGCTAGAATTACAAACGTGCTGTTGAGGACAGGATAATCTGTTTGAGGTTTAATA
>CANOHX010000236.1 GCA_947565885.1 uncultured Lachnospiraceae bacterium | reverse complement strand
TCTGAGAGAAATAAAATGTTTAGAGGAAAATAAAACTACAGGCAGAACTTAAATTTTTATAGGGAAATTAAATTTCAGAGGGAAATTAAATTTTAGAGAGAATTTACATGAGGGAGAATTTGTTTAAAGGAGAATTTATGGAAGAAAATTTAAAATCAGGTTTTGTGACATTGATTGGCAGGCCTAATGTGGGAAAATCTACATTGATGAACCGTCTGATTGGACAGAAGATTGCCATTACCTCGAAGAAGCCCCAGACGACCAGAAACCGTATCCAGACTGTTTATACGGATGAGGAGCGCGGGCAGATTGTATTTCTGGATACGCCAGGAATCCACAAAGCCAAGAATAAGCTGGGGGAATATATGGTAAATGTGGCAGAACGCACACTGCAGGAGGTGGATGTCATTCTCTGGCTGGTGGAGCCCAGCAATTTTATCGGCGCAGGCGAACGCCATATTTTGGAAAAGCTGGCAAAGGTTAAGACGCCGGTAATCCTTATTATCAATAAGACGGATACTGTGAAGAAAGAGGAAATACTTTCCCATATCGACACATACCGCAAGGAGTATGATTTTGCAGAAATCGTACCGCTTTCGGCATTGCGCGGGGAGAATACGGAGATTTTGCCGGACTTGATTTTTAAATATCTGCCCTACGGTCCGATGTTTTATGACGAGGATACGGTCACTGACCAGCCTGAGCGGCAGATTGTGGCTGAGATTATCCGGGAGAAGTCGCTCCATGCCCTGGAGGAAGAGATACCACATGGTATCGCCGTTACCATTGAACGCATGAAAGAGCGCAAAAAGGGAGGTATCATAGATATTGATGCCACGATTGTCTGTGAGCGGGAATCCCATAAGGGAATCATCATCGGCAAGGGCGGCAGCATGTTAAAGAAAATCGGCACAAACGCACGGTTTGAAATTGAGCGTTTTTTGGATAGCAAGGTTAACTTAAAACTGTGGGTTAAGGTAAAAAAAGACTGGCGCGACAGTGATTTTCTGCTCAAAAACTTTGGTTACCGGAAAGATGAGGCTTAAGCAATCTGCCAGATTTTTGTTAGTATAACAACATGTGGACAGGACACCCTAATAAGGATGAACAGAAGAACAGGGGGATTCCACATGATTGAGCAGGAATGGAAGAGATTTGCAAGTACGGGAAGTATTGAGGATTACTTAAACTATAAGAGCCATCAGGAGGCGGAAGGAATCTATGGAGATGCCACAGGCGCCATGCTGGCTGGCAGGAATTCCACAGGCAGGAGTGTGAACAGATATGGCGCAGACCATAACGCTGACGGGTATGGTGCTGTCAGCGGTCCCGGTGGGGGAATATGACAAGAGAATAGTGCTTCTGACGAAAGAGAGAGGAAAGGTATCTGCATTTGCCCGCGGGGCGCGCCGCCCGAACAGCCAGTTAATCGCAGCCAGCAATCCTTTTTCTTTCGGGCAGTTTGAAGCCTATGAGGGACGTAGTTCTTATACGGTAGTGAAAGCGGATATTTCCAACTATTTCCGTGAGCTGGCTGCAGATTTTGAAGGAGCCTATTATGGCTTTTATTTTATGGAAATAGCTGATTATTATACCAGGGAGAATGTTGATGAAGTTCATATGCTGAAGCTTCTCTACCAGTCCTTGCGGGCATTGGAAAGCAAAAATCTGGATAATTGCCTTGTACGGCGCATTTTTGAATTGAAGGCAATGGTAGTGAACGGAGAATATCCCAATGTATTTACCTGCCTGAAATGCGGCAAAGAGAAAGAACTGCGCTTTTTCCATGTGAAGAGCGGGGGAACCCTCTGCGCATCTTGCGGTGGGCAGATGATGCAGGCGAGGAAACTGGACAGCTCCACTCTCTATACCCTTCAATACATTATCACGGCGAAAATTGAAAAACTCTACACGTTTAAGGTTTCCCCTGAGGTCCTTCATGGCCTGGCGCAGATTATGGATGAATATATGGCGTATTACATAGATAAGGAGTTCCATGCCTTGCAAGTGCTTGAGGAGAATGAGGGATTTGCCCAGAAGTTTCAGATATGAAGCCAGAGGAAGATATGGCTGCATGTCAGTTCACCCCACACTATGCGCGAAGGTTGCCAGCTTAACCTAAAATTGGAAATCAACGGTTGCAATAAATGCCGGAAAAGAGTATAATATGTGAGGTTCGCATTAAAACTTTGAGGAGGTTGGCATATGAAAAAAATAATTTCTATCAGTTTAGCCTGTCTGTTGATAGCCGGATTATTCAGCGCATGTGGAAGCTCTTTGGTGGCAGATAGCGACATGGTGTACGTGCAGAAAAGAGGAAAAGTGATTTGTGCGGCTATTTCGGACTTTGACAAGGAGTATTATGATGAGAATGAACTCAGGAATTATATAGAGGAGAGAGTTCAGGCCTATCAGGGGGAGAATGGGAAAAACAGCGTGGAGATTGATGATTTTACGGTGGAAGATAAGGTGGCAACGCTTTATATGAAATATAAGGACTGCGACACTTATCAGGATTTTAATGAAGTTACGCTGTTTTCCGGGACAGTGCCGCAGGCCTTGGCGGCAGGATTTAACTTTGATACGGAGTTTACTGAAATCAAGGAGGGAAAAGCTGCCGGGAACGTGGCAAATACCACAGTCATGGATAGTGACTGTAAAGTGGTTATTTTGAGTGAAAAAATTGATGTGAAAGTGGACGGCACGGTACAGTATATGTCCTCCGATTATACCACTATCAAGGCCAAGGATACCGTTTCCATTGAGGTTCCGGAAGAAGAGAAGGATGGTGCCGAGATGTCTTTGGTATATGTTGTGTATAAATAATTTATAAATTTGGCTGAAATGTAAACCGCAGAAAGAGAGAGGTAGCGTTATGGAAAAGACAATGGATAAAATCGTGGCGTTGGCAAAAGCAAGGGGATTTGTGTATCCCGGTTCCGAAATTTACGGCGGGCTTGCCAATACCTGGGATTATGGAAACCTGGGTGTGGAGCTGAAAAATAATGTGAAGAAAGCCTGGTGGCAGAAATTTGTTATGGAAAATCCCTACAATGTGGGCGTGGACTGTGCGATTCTCATGAATCCCCAGACATGGGTGGCCTCCGGTCATCTGGGCGGTTTTTCTGACCCATTGATGGACTGTAAGGAATGCCATGAGCGTTTCCGTGCAGACAAGATTATCGAAGATTTTGCTGAGGAGAATGGCATTGCGCTGGAATCTACTGTGGACGGCTGGAGCCAGGAGGAGATGGTGAAGTTCATTGAGGAACATCAGGTTTCCTGCCCGACCTGCGGCAAACATAATTTTACGGATATCCGTCAGTTTAACCTGATGTTCAAGACTTTTCAGGGCGTGACAGAAGATGCGAAAAACACAGTATATCTGCGTCCTGAGACAGCACAGGGTATCTTTGTCAATTTTAAGAATGTACAGAGGACTTCCCGCAAGAAAGTTCCGTTTGGTATCTGCCAGATAGGAAAGTCTTTCCGTAATGAGATTACGCCTGGCAATTTTACGTTCCGTACGAGGGAGTTTGAACAGATGGAATTGGAATTTTTCTGCGCGCCTGGCACAGATTTAGAATGGTTCCAGTACTGGAGAGGGTTCTGCCGCGACTGGCTGCTGAGCCTTGGCATGAAAGAGGAAGAGCTGCGTCTGCGCGACCATGACCCGGCAGAGCTGGCATTTTATAGTAAGGCAACCACAGACTTTGAGTTTTTATTCCCCTTTGGCTGGGGTGAACTGTGGGGCATTGCAGACCGCACCGACTATGACCTGACGCAGCATCAGAATACTTCCGGGCAGGATATGAGTTATTTTGACGATGAGAAGAAAGAAAAATATATCCCCTATGTCATAGAGCCGTCGTTGGGCGCTGACCGCGTAGTGCTGGCTTTCTTATGCGCAGCATACGATGAAGAAAATATCGGTACGGAAGAGAAGCCTGATATGCGTACCGTGCTGCATTTTCATCCGGCATTGGCTCCGGTGAAGATTGGCGTTTTGCCGCTGTCTAAGAAGCTGAACGAGGGCGCAGAGAAGATTTATACGCAGCTTTCCAAGAAATATAACTGCGAGTTTGACGACAGGGGCAATATCGGCAAGCGTTACCGCAGACAGGATGAAATTGGTACGCCGTTCTGTGTTACATACGATTTCGAGTCGGAGGACGACGGTGCGGTGACCGTGAGGGATCGTGACAGTATGCAGCAGGAGCGTATAAAGATTGAGGATTTGGAGTCGTATTTTGCCGATAAGTTTGATTTTTAGGGACACGGTGATTGAAGCAGCGTTTCCTAAGGTATAGTTTAGCTGCTGTGTTGTCGGTTTTTATACTATAGTTTGCCAAAATCACCTGTCACATCTTGTGACAGGTGATAATTGCATCAAGAATGCACCTGGAAAATATATTTTCC
>CANOHX010000235.1 GCA_947565885.1 uncultured Lachnospiraceae bacterium | reverse complement strand
AAAGGGTAATCAGGGAGAGAAGCGTATTTAGGTACAGAATGGAGGAAGATATGAAGTTATTGTCAATTGCAATTCCCAGCTATAATTCTCAGGATTATATGGAACATTGTATTGAGTCCTTGTTGGTGGGCGGCGAAGATGTGGAAATATTGATTGTGGATGATGGTTCCAAGGATAAGACGGGAGAGATAGCGGACCGTTATGCCGAAGAATATCCCAGCATTGTGAAAGCGATACATCAGGAGAACGGTGGGCATGGAGAAGCGGTAAACGCCGGAATTCGTAATGCTTCCGGTCTGTATTTTAAAGTAGTGGACAGTGATGATTGGGTGGATGAGGAAGCGTACCACAAGATACTCTCTACGCTGCGGGAATTGTCTGGCGGCAGTCGCGTGTTAGATATGCTGATTAGTAATTTTGTGTATGAGAAAGAGGGCGCAAAACACAAAAAAGTCATGAAATATACAGGAACCCTTCCTGAAAATCAAATGTTCGGCTGGAGTGAGGCAAGGCATTTTCGCAAAGGTCAGTACATTCTGATGCATTCCGTTATATATCGTACGCAGCTTTTGCGGGAGTGCGGATTGGAGCTGCCCAAGCATACCTTTTATGTAGATAATATTTTTGTGTATGTGCCGCTGCCTTATGTCAAGAATATGTATTATCTGAATGTAGATTTCTATCGCTATTATATCGGCAGGGAAGACCAGTCTGTCAATGAGAAAGTAATGATTGGGAGGATTGACCAGCAGATTCGCGTCAATAAACTGATGGTGGAGTCTGTGGATTTGTGGAAGCTGTCCAACCGTAAGCTGCGGAAATACATGTTTAATTATCTGGAAATCATTACTGTGGTATCTACGATTATGCTGATACGTTCCGGGACCCAGGAAAACCTTGAGAAAAAAAGGGAGCTTTGGAGGTACCTCAAGGACTATGATTTACGCCTGTTCTGGCATTTGAGGAAAGGCATTATGGGGCAGACCATGAACCTTCCAGGCAAAAGCGGCAGGAAAATTTCTGTGGCTGCATATAAGATTTCACAGAAAGTAGTAGGATTTAATTAAAATAAAAACAGCTTGACAGTTTGAAAAGCTTGGTTTATAATTTCAGGCAGAGTGTGAGGCTAAGACCACACGAAGGGGTACACCACCGCGGGTGTAATTCTTCGTGGTGGTCTTTTTTGTCTTATAGGAAAGACCTTGTCTCGCTAAAGCGTGAGTAGTCTTCCTATAAGAGAAAATAATATGCGCATTCGTGCAAAAGAAAGGAGAATCGCATGAAAATCAATGGCGTACAGAAACAATGTCCTGGCAATCTTACGGTGTCGGAAATGCTGCAGCAGGAAGGATATGCCAGTGAGGGCGTGGCGGTAGAATTAAATATGGAAATTGTGCCCAAAGCGGCCTATGATACTACCGTTTTGAAAGAAGAAGATGTAATTGAAGTTGTCAGGTTCATGGGAGGAGGCTGATTATGGAACAAGATGTATTTATGTTAGGCGGACAGGAATTTTCGTCCAGATTTATTTTAGGTTCCGGAAAATATAATGTGGAACTGATTCAGGCGGCAGTGAAACAGGCAGGAGCGGAGATTATCACGCTTGCGGTGCGCCGGGCGAATTCTGCTGGCGAGGGAAACATTTTAGATTATATTCCACAGGAGGTCACGCTTCTGCCAAATACTTCCGGCGCCAGAAATGCGCAGGAGGCGGTGCGGATTGCCAGATTGTCCCGGGAATTGGGCTGTGGAAATTTTGTAAAGGTGGAAATTATGCGGGACAGCAAGTATCTGCTGCCGGATAACGCAGAGACTGTGAGCGCAACGGAGATATTGGCAAAAGAGGGATTTGTGGTGCTCCCCTATATGTACCCGGATTTGAACACGGCGCGGGATTTGGTCAATGCAGGAGCGGCGGCGGTCATGCCCCTGGCAGCGCCTATCGGCTCCAATAAGGGGCTTGCCACCAGAGAATTTATCCAAATCCTCATTGATGAGATTGACCTGCCGATTATTGTGGATGCCGGGATTGGGCGTCCCTCCCAGGCGTGTGAAGTCATGGAGATGGGAGCGGCGGCAGTGATGGCAAATACGGCCATAGCCACGGCAGGAAATATCCCTCAGATGGCTTTGGCATTTAAGAAAGCAATTGAGGCAGGTCGCGCGGCTTATCTGTCCGGGCTTGGCAGGGTCAGGGAAAAAGGCGGGGAGGCTTCCTCGCCGCTGACAGGATTCCTTAGGGATTGACATGACAGGATTTCTCAGGGATTGACATGACAGGATTTCTCAGGGATTGACATGACAGGATTCCTTAGGGATTGACATGACAGGATTTTTCAGGGATTGACATGACAGGATTTCTCAGGGGTTTACATAGCAGGAACAACTGCGGAAATGTCTGTCAGGTGATAAGCGGATAGATTGTGAATGTCTGCAGGAAAGAAACGGAGGGTTAGCAAGCAATGCAGTCAGAGAAGCGAGAACAGGGAAACCATATGGAATACATGGAGGGCATGGAACAGATTGAATCCGATATTTTGGATAAGGTAATAGAAGCGCGCAGCCAATATCAAGCAGAATCGTATACAGCGCAGGATGTGCGGGCGGCGTTATCCCATGATAACCGGACGATTGCGGATTTTGCCGCGCTTTTGTCCCCAGCGGCAGAGCCGTTTTTGGAGGAACTGGCAGAGAAAGCAAAACAGGAAACACAAGAGCATTTTGGAAATTCTGTATATCTGTTTACGCCGATATATATTTCCAACTATTGTGAAAATTACTGTATTTATTGCGGGTTCAACTGCCACAACCGTATTCACCGCCGGAAACTGAATACGGAGGAAATGGAAAAGGAGATGGCGGCGATTGCTGGGAGCGGTCTGGAAGAAATCTTAATCCTTACCGGAGAAAGCCGGTTGAAATCAAACGTGGAGTACATTGGGGAAGCATGTAAAATTGCCCGCAGATATTTCCGTATGGTGGGCATTGAGGTCTATCCTATGAATTCCGATGAGTATGCGTATCTGCAGAAATGCGGTGCAGATTATGTGACGGTATTTCAGGAGACGTATGATTCTGACCGCTATGAAACGCTGCATCTGGCTGGTCATAAAAGGAGTTTCCCCTATCGGTTCCATGCACAGGAGCGGGCATTGCAAGGAGGGATGCGCGGCGTGGCGTTTGCCGCCCTTTTGGGGCTTTCTGATTTCCGCAAAGATGCCTTTGCGACCGGGCTTCATGCTTACTATATCCAGCGGAAATATCCTTATGCAGAAATCTCATTTTCCTGCCCAAGGCTGCGCCCGATTGTCACACTGCAGGAAACTGCTGAGGATAAAGGGCATGCACAGAGGAAAGAGAAAGAGGTTGTTCCGGTTGTGGAGCCATTGGGCGGCAGGGAAGTGAGCGAGCGGGAATTGCTGCAGATTATGTGCGCGTACCGCCTGTTCATGCCGTTTGCCGGGATGACGATTTCTACCAGGGAGCGCGCAGATTTCCGCAACCATGTAATCGGCGTGGCAGCGACGAAGATTTCCGCAGGCGTAAGTACTGGAATCGGCAGCCATTCTGAGGAAGTGCAGGAGCAAGGCGATAACCAGTTTGAGATTGCCGACAACCGAAATGTGGATGAGGTGACGCGGGCAATACGAAAACAGGGTCTGCAGCCGGTGATGAATGACTATGTGTATGTGTAGAAAGATGGAATCAGAATATGAAGAAGAGCGCTGCTTTCAGAGAATTGCTGTTTCAAACTGGGAACTATACCGGGCTTCCCATGCGGAGAAAGATATGGAAACGTATGCGGAGTTTTTGGCGGGGCTGGCAGCGGGAGATAAGGACTGCCTTGGCAACAATAAAAAGCCGCATATATTGATTGTCCGGGAGAAGCAATTATCTGAGCGTGAATATCTGCAGTTATTTATGAAAATAATGCAAAAATACAGGGAGAGGGGTGCAGGGGGGACAATTGTGATTCCTCATACATATCCGGTTGCGGCAGAGCGTTCTGACAATGGTTGGCTGCATCTTCCTTTCTCCCTGTTTCAGGAATACCGCAAAAGCGGTACGTTTATGGAACTGCAAGTCGGGACTTCTGTCCATTCGGTTAAAGAAGCGAAGGCTGCGCAGGAACTCGGCGCAGCCTATGTCACGGCAGGGCATATTTTTGCCACGGACTGCAAAAAGGGCGTTCCTCCCAGGGGGATGGAGTTCCTTGCGGCAGTCTGTGCCGCGGTCACTGTCCCAGTATATGCCATCGGGGGCATACATCAAGAAAATTTACCGCAGATTCATAAGAGCCGGGCATCAGGGGCATGTATGATGTCGGAGTATGTTCTCTTATAGGAAAGACTTTGTCACGCTAAAGCGTGAAAGTGTCTTCCTAAAAGAGAAAAAATAATAGATCGGAAGAGCACACGTCTGAACT
>CANOHX010000234.1 GCA_947565885.1 uncultured Lachnospiraceae bacterium | reverse complement strand
GCAGGATGGATGCGCGGCGTCTGGTAAATGCCGTAGAGTATGACCTGGCCTGTCGCAACTTATT
Source organism: uncultured Lachnospiraceae bacterium (assembly GCA_947565885.1). Taxonomy (GTDB): domain Bacteria; phylum Bacillota; class Clostridia; order Lachnospirales; family Lachnospiraceae; genus Petralouisia. Next base: position 4,479 of record CANOHX010000234.1, on the reverse strand, counting down.
TGAGCAGATACACGAACAGTTTCCGCGCACAGCAAATGACAGGATACTTGTCGTGGGCACGGAGGAATTTATGTATCCGGCGCTGTATGTGGCAAGCTGCATGGAAGCGCTTGGAAATGAGGTAAAATATCATGCAACTACAAGAAGCCCCATCGTTGTCAGCAAGGAAATGGAGTATCCGCTACATGCCAGGTATGAACTGCGCAGCCTTTACGAGGCAGACAGAAAAACGTTCCTGTACGACATCGGCGCCTATGATAAGGTGCTGGTGGTGACAGATGCCCAATGTACGGAGGATAAAGGGCTTTGCAGCCTTATCCATGCATTATCAATCAGAAACTCAGATATTACAGTGGTCAGGTGGTGTTGATGTGAGAAGTTCCTATCAGGAAGATGATGTGACTTTGCTTTTAAAGGATATTACCGGGCTGGTGCAGCCGCAGCCGACAGACGAGAGGGAACGGCTGATACAGTCGGGCAGACATTATAGCGAGATGCTGCCCATCGAATATGAGCCGACAGAAAAGTATATGCAGGTATATCGCGAAGCGCTTGCGAATTATGCAGCGCCGACGGCGCAGGCGACCGGACGTCTTGCGGACAAGATTATCCGCAAAAAAGGAAAAAACATTGTACTCGTCTCGCTTGCAAGGGCAGGAATCCCCATTGGCATCCTGGTTAAGAGATATATGAAAGCAAAGTATCAATGTGACGTTCCCCATTATGCTATTTCCATTATCCGCGGCAGGGGGATTGATGACAATGCCATGCGGTTTCTCCTGGACAGGTACGAGCCGCGCCAGCTTTTATTTGTGGATGGTTGGATAGGAAAAGGCGCAATTTTGAGGGAACTTGAGAAAGACATTGCAGCGTATGCGGGAGTGTCCCCGGAAATTGCCGTGATTGCCGACCCGGCAAATGTGACGGAACTCTGCGGTACGCATGAAGATATCCTCATTCCCAGTTCCTGCCTGAACTGTACGGTATCCGGGCTAATCAGCAGGACATTCCTGCGCCATGATATTATCGGTAAGGATGATTTTCATGGGGCGGTATTCTATGAGAGGCTGAAAGATGCTGATTTGTCATATGAATTTATTGAGGAGATAGAGAAGCATTTTACGTTAGGGCCGCAGGAAGAAAAGCCGCCAGTGCCTGGGCTGGGGATAGACGAGGTCAGGGAAATCGCCAGGCATTTCTCTGTAGAGGACATTAATCTGATTAAGCCTGGAATCGGCGAAGCAACCAGAGTGCTGCTGCGCAGGGTACCCTGGAAAATCCTTATGGATGAACGGTACGGCAATGATTCACAGCTGCAGCACTTGGTAAGGCTTGCCGAGGAAAAGCATGTACCGGTGGAGTATTATCCTCTCAGACATTACAAATGCTGCGGAATCATTAAAAAATTGGCAGATGCTTAGTGTAGATGTGCTACTAAAGTGTGTTGCCTCGTGGACGATTGATTAGTCAAACTTACTTACTGGCGGCAGCTTTATGGTTTCACGCCGAAAGCTTCTGCCAGAAGTAATGTTTTCTGTGCCCAATTGGCATGCGTCTTATATTCGTCCATCCTCTCTTTTGCCAGGTTTCCGGACACGTAGGCCCTGGTGTCCTGGTTCCAATTTAAGATAGCTTTGGCATCCTCCCAATCGCTTTGCGGTACTTGGTATGCGCTATTGACGACTGGAATCTGCTTGGGGTGGATGACTGTCTTTCCGGTAAATCCGCATAATTTGTCTCCCTGAATTTCCGCAATCAGCCCTTTGTCCCAATTTTCTCCTGAATAATATTCCCACACCGGGCCGGAAATCACATAATCCATGCCGTAGACGGTAACGATATCAGAGAAAATATCTGCCACAGGCTTTATCTGGTGGATGGATTCGTCTGCGTGCCTGCGGAAACTGAATAAATGGCACAAATCATTTCCTCCAACACGGATATTAAGCACAAGGTCTTCCACTGCTGCCAGGGAATCTTTCAGGCGGTAAAGAATATCCGCCCGCTTTCGGATATCAGTGAGGGAGAGGCTTTCATATATGGGCATCATATAAATTCTTTTCTGGGCAGATTCATTTGCCTTTATCATGCATTGAATATATTCGTCCGCATTTGCTAGGTTGAACTTGGGAATATTATATCCAGTGATAATTTCTGCAGATTTTCCAAATACAGCAGTGAGTTTTGTAATCTGCTGCGGGCTGCGGACGCGGATAAAAATTTTTGGCAGATAGAATTTCCTGTAATTTTGGGCATCGTGGATTTGCCTGATGGAGCGGATCAGCATTTGTTCTGCCTCTTCCACAAAATGGTCGTTGACCGTATCTTCCAAACAAAGCGCAAGGGAGTATTTTGTGCCAAATTCCTCGCGAATAACAGCATCGGCAATGCTTTTTTTGTATGCAGGGCAATATAATAATGCCCCTACGCTATAGTATAAAATATTGTCTTTCAATATTTCATCCTCCTGTTTTCTGCTTTGCGAACATTGGATTATCTAATGTCGCAAGACATTATATCATATTTACAAGGGAAATATAGGAAAATTTTTGCATTGCAGTTGTCGGGTTTTGTAATCCATGATAAAATTGGCATTAAAAGAAGAGAGACAAAAGGCGGTGCATATAAAGTGGATAAGATGGTGTCGTACAGGCATAATACTATGCAGATTAACTCTCTGGATACGTTTCTCGGTGTAAAAGGAGGGTGCAGCCATGATGTCCGTGATGTGTATTTTGTCAGGGCATTGGGTGAGGACAGCGGATATTGTGACAAGATATGCCAGGCGGACAGGAAGATGGGCGCACAGATGGCGAGAGCCAGGCTTCGGTATGCCAGGCTGAAATCGCTGCCCCAGCTGAGCAACGCGGAGGATGCTGCATTTTATGCCGGGAAGTATGATGAATGGAGACAGGGCGGTAAGTTGAGCCTTAGGAATATATCTATGACGGAAGCTTTAGGGGATGCACTGTCCGCCGGAATGACGGAGGTGCTGGGAAGATACCAGAGCCAGAAAAAACAGACGTCTGAATCCATGCTCAGGAATTGTGCGGCAAAATACCTTTTTTGGTTGGATACATTGTTAAAGGATGTGTTATCTGGCTGGAATGAGGGGAATTGCATGAAGATTCTTGCCGAAGACGTGAGGAAAGTTCAGGAATACCTGTTTTGCTATCTTCTTACCCTGCTAGGCTGCGACGTCCTTTTGTTGGAGAACAGGGAAGACGCGGATGTCTCTGAGGATTTGAAGAATCTCTCGCAGAAGCTTGTGCTCGGGCCATATGGCACAAGCAGCCTGCCGGAATATAGTCCCTATGTTCTGCAGACAGAGCAAAGCATGAGGATAGAAACACGACAGCCTACCTTAAATCAGGCTGTGGAAAGAAAAGCGTCTGCAAATGGAAATCAAGATAATAACGAGGGAAACAGAGGCAGTATCCGGGTTACGATACCGGAGCGTAACAAGCATAGGAGCCATCCCCATGCGAGCAGTCCGCAGAATGTCCGGCAAACTGCGGAAAAGACTTTTGAGGAGTTGGCGCAGCTGGCATCCTCTATTGTCATGATTGCGGTGCATGACAGCCAGCGCGAGGTAATCGGCACGGGGTCTGGCATTATGATTGGCAGGGGCGGATACATATTGACAAATGACCATGTTGTTTCCGGAGGCAGGTTTTTTTCGGTGAGGATGGAAGACGATGAAGAAATTTACCCCACGGACGAGATTATTAAATATAACTATAACCTTGATTTGGCAGTGATAAGGATTTCCAAACAGCTCAACCCATTGCCAATCTATAACGGCACACAGAAGCTTGCGCGGGGGCAGAAAGTGGTGGCTATCGGCAGCCCTCTGGGACTGTTTAACTCCGTCAGCGACGGCATTATTTCTGGTTTCCGCAATATCAGGAATGTCGACATGATACAGTTCACTGCGCCGATTTCCCCTGGCAGTTCCGGTGGCGCGGTGCTCAATATGCAGGGAGAGGTAATCGGCATCAGCACGGCGGGCTTTGACGATGGGCAGAATATAAACCTGGCTGTCAGTTATGAAGACATACGGATGTTTGCGCGAGGATTCTATTGAAAGATTATTCTGGTATTATCCGTGAGTTGTAAAGACATCAAACTTGTAAATCCTAACAGGATATGGTAGTATAGAGGGCAAAGCAAGTACAAGGAGAAATAGGGAATGAACAGTAACGGAAGAAAAGTAAGCGTGTCGTTTAATGCGCCTGTCATATTGGGGTTTACCATATTGTGTTTTGTCGTCTTGATTCTTGATAAGGTGACAATGAAAGCCACTACCAATGCCTTGTTCAGCGTGTACAGGTCTTCATTACTGAGCCCTCTGACATATGTGCGGTTTTTCGGACATGTCCTAGGTCATGCGAGTTGGGAACATTTCATCGGCAATATCATGCTGATATTGATTGTGGGACCATTGTTGGAAGAAAAGTATGGTTCGTCTAATATTTT
>CANOHX010000233.1 GCA_947565885.1 uncultured Lachnospiraceae bacterium | reverse complement strand
CGGGAATCCCGCTGTCTATGATGCTGCCGTTTCCCAGCAGCGCCACATGGCTGCATAGGCTCTGCGCTTCAAACATGTTATGTGTCGTAAGGAAGATGGTGCAGCCTTTCTTTTTCTGTTCCAGCAGCAGGTGGTGGATTTCTTTTGTCGTGACCGGGTCAAGCCCGGCGGTCGGTTCATCCAGGAAAAGGAGGCTGGCATTGTTCATCAGCGCCCTTGCCAGCGACAGGCGGTTTTTCATGCCTTTGGAAAGCTTGCAGACGGCGGTGTTCCTTGCTTCGTACAGACCGATATTTTTTAATATTTCCGGTATCACGCTGTGGGGTACGCGGGAAATATCCGCATAAAAAGACAGGTTATTGCGGACGGAGAGCCGCTCATACAGCCCGAGGCTGTCCATCATCGTGCCAATCTGGCGATGTTCCGCAGCGCTTAATTTTCTGGTATCTTTGCCGAGAAGTTCAGCGTACCCATCGTTTTGTGCAAGCTGCCCGGTAAGTATTTTTATCAGCGTGGTTTTTCCGGCTCCCGAGGGTCCCAGTAAGCCGAAGATTTCTCCGCGCTCTGCGCGCAGCGTCACCTTGTCTAAAACCTGATGTCTGCCAAATCTGTGTGAGATATTTTCTGCTTTCAGTGCATAGTCCATCATTTTTTTCCCTCCTTCTTTTTCAGACGTCTCAGGGCGTCCTCCATCCTTTTGTTTTCCGTCTTTTCCTTAATCACCATCACGAAATAGCTTCCTAAAAATGAGATTCCAAAGCAGACAAAAAACATTGCCCAGGGCTGCCACATGCCTGCCGGGAACCAATGAAATACTACTGCAAAGGCGGCAATAATCAGGATTACGGCGGCTAACATGCAAAGGGTCCGCAGCCAGATTGCCATGTTTTTGATAAGCATATCGGTAAAAAACAAAATCCGTATGCCTGCAATCAGGAAGGAGACTGCTAGGAACTGGAAACAGATTTCAGTTGGCAGGCCTTGGTTTCCTAGGGCAAACATGGCGGATAAATCTTTTGCAGACTCCCCGAACAACAGGCTGAATACGTTCAGTATTGCAATTGTAAGTCCGAAGAGAATCAGCACTTGTGCCAGAAAATCAAAAACAGTTTTTCTTTCTTCCATTATTAAATCACCCCTAACTTCTTTTTCAAATTCTCTGCGTACTGCCTGGAGGCAATAATCTGCTCGCCATTGGACATGGTAATGCGGATTCGTCTGTTAATATCGGCTTTTAAGGACTGGATATCTGCCAGATGGATGAGGAATGATTTGCTGATGCGCACAAATCCATATTCCTCGAGCTGCTGTTCCAGTTCGTAAAGCTTAAAGTCGGACTCATATACCTCCCCGGAGGTATAGAGGAAGCATTTTCTTTCCATGCTCTCAATATAGATAATTTCCGCAATATCCAGAAAATGTATTTCACCGTTTAATTTTGCAGTTAATTGATGGTCCATCATGCGCAGCGTCGCCAACAGTTTTTCTATCTCGGGCGTCAGGCGCCTGCAGGTAACGGCAATGCTTAAGTCTGTGGCTTTCTCATCAACAATAATTTCGATTTTCAAAATCCCACCGCCTTGTATAATAAGTCTGTTGCCAGTTAAAATGGCTTACAGGCTTATTATACGCAATCTGCTGCGAGAATCAATCAGTCAGGACATATGCTGCCGCATTTGCAGCATAAGTTGCAATATATGTGGGATGTGGTATACTGAATGAAAAAATCTGGAGGAATCGCATGGACACGAAGCCCCTTGAAAAATATGAATTTACATGGCCAGGCAAAAAAGCGGCGCGAGCAAAGATGCAAGAGTCGGCAGAAAAGGTCTTAGTTTCCTGTCAGGAAGAGAGCAGGGCATGGGATACAACCGAAAATCTCTATATTGAGGGGGAAAATCTCGATGTGCTGAAGCTGCTGCAGGACCAATTTCTTGGCGCGGTCAGGGTAATTTACATTGACCCTCCTTACAATACCGGGAATGATTTCATTTACCACGATGAATTTGCACATTCTGGCTGGTGCAGCATGATGTATGTGCGGCTGCTTCTGGCAAGGCAATTGCTTGCGGAAAACGGCGTGGTTTTTATCAGCATAGATGAAAATGAACAGGCAAATCTGAAAAAAATCTGTGATGAAGTATTTGGGGAGGAGAATTACCTTAACCAGTTTGTGTGGATCTCTAATCTGACCGGACGGCAGATAGCAGGACATGGCGCGGCAAAAACCTGGGAAAGCATATTTGCATATGCGAAGAATATCGCGCATGCCCCCAGCCTTACGGTAGATGTGGAATTTGCCAAAGAAAAGATGCCAGATGCCTATAAGGGATTCCGCAAGGATATCCGCACCGATGAGTTTGGGAATTTTGCCGTAGGCGATACGCTTTACAACCATAACCGCAGGTTTAACGAAGAGACCAGGCCTACGATGGTGTTCAGTATTTTTTATAATCCAGAGACAGGAAAAATTGAAACTGGCGAAATAGGACAGACAAAGACAGGGTTCATCGAATTGCCGCCCCATGCCAATGGCGATGGAATTCACAGATATCATGCCTGGAGATGGTCGAAGAAGAAGATTGCCAGGGAAAGCAGAGATTTGATTGTGCTTCCGACATCTAATGGAGGATATGAGATTTATACAAAAATCAGAAATTACAGCACTACTTTGCTCAAGGATATCATTACCAATATTCCCAATGGCGATGCGGAGCTCAGGAAGCTGTTTGGGGGCAAGAAATATTTTGATTATCCCAAATCAACAGACCTGATAAAGGTTTTGGTCGGCGCTGTGGATGACAAGGACGCGCTCGTGCTTGATTTCTTTTCAGGCTCTGCTACCACGGCGGAAGCAGTCATGCAGATGAATGCAGGGGATAATGGCAGACGAAGGTTTATCATGGTGCAGATACCGGAAGCTTGTGATGGAAAAAGCGAGGCATATAAAGATGGGTATCTGAACATCTGCGAAATTGGCAAAGAGCGGATTCGCCGTGCTGGTGACAAGATTAAGGAGGGGCATTACGGAGAAAATGTTTTTCTGGATATTGGATTTAAGGTGCTGAAACTGGCGGCTCCTGATGGATGAGGGATATCCGATAATCGGGGAAAGGATTTGTAAAGGGAGGAGCGTGGCCAAAGATGGAGACTGAAATGAAATTGCGGGGACTGGTACTCTCCATGCGCGAACTGAATATTGCACGGCCGGATGACCCGGAGCGTTTTGTCATGGATGATGGGCTTACAGAACTTTTAGACGGCTTGTACCGCTATGGCGTGCAGATAATCAACCTTGACATGTTCGGGGCAGACAGCCAGGAGAAGCTGCGGGTAATTCTGGAACTGTACCAGCTTTTGCCCCAACATTGTCTGCTGCTTGCATCAACGGACCGTGTTCTTTCTATAATAGAGGGCATGGAGATGGCAAGCCTCGGTTATCTTAATCCACAGATTCCCGGGCAGAAACTCTCACAGGCGAGAATGCTGGTAGAGAACTTTGCGGAAGTCGATTTTCATTTCTTAGAGAGGGTGTACCAGAGGAAGCATGGGATTCCCTGGACTGTGATAGAGACACGGCGGTGTTTCCTGCGGGAGATGACGTTGGAGGACTTGGATGATTTATATGCGATGTATCGGGGAAAGAGCATTACGCAGTATATGGAAGGCTTGTATGAAGACCGCAAGAAAGAGGAAGAATATACCAAGGCGTATATTGAGAATATGTATCATTTTTATGGCTATGGCATGTGGCTGGCAGTGGATAAAGTTACCGGGCGTCTGATTGGACGTGCGGGCTTAAACTGCCTGGAACTACATGGAAGGCCGGTGTTGGAAATGGGATATGTGATTGACGAGGAGTTCCAGAACCAGGGCTATGCCACAGAGCTTTGCCGGGAGATTCTGCGTTTTGCGGAGCATGAAACTGGATTTGAGGAGGTGCATTGCCTGATTCACAAGGATAACCAGGTGTCAATCCATCTGGCCAGGAATCTGGGATTTACCTGGCAGGAGGAGCTGGAAGTGCAGGGGAAGCTGCTGCAGAGATACACAAAAGTAAAGAAATGATTGCAATTTCTTGGAAAATTATCTATAATGGAGATTACCTACAATTTTACGAGGATAGCAAAATAGGCAGGATGGTGAGATGCTTATGGAAGAAAACAAGAATATTCAATTGGAAAAACAACAGGAAGCAGAAGTGCAGGCAGACCATATTAAACCGACCAAGGAGTTTGTGAGCCCAGAAAGCCTCTATGATGAGCTGATTGCGAGTGTGAGACGCTATCACCCCTCTACGGATATTTCTTTGATTCAAAAAGCATACAAGATTGCGGACGAGGCACACCAGGGGCAGGTGCGTAAATCTGGCGAGGCATATATCATCCATCCACTGTGCGTGGCAATCATCCTTGCCGAACTGGAGTTGGACAAAGAAACTATTGTAGCGGGAATCCTCCATGACGTGGTGGAAGATACTGTTATGACAGAGGAGGAGATTGCCAAAGAGTTCAGTGAGGAAGTGGCGCTTCTGGTAGACGGCGTTACCAAGCTGGGACAGCTTCCCTATGCTGCGGATA
>CANOHX010000232.1 GCA_947565885.1 uncultured Lachnospiraceae bacterium | reverse complement strand
GCGTGCAGTTAGATTTGTTGTATTTCTAACTTACACACTTTATTTTACACTCCCGCCCTACATTGAACAATTACCCCGATTATTTATAAAACAATTATTACACGGTTTTCAACCCTGCAAGCTGCTCCACTTCTGCGACTTCAAGACCTGAATATTTAGCAATTTTATCAATTGATAATTCTCCATCCTGCAGCATCCTAAGGGCTGTTTCCTTTTTTGTTTCATTTATACCCTGATTTATGCCCTGGCTTATGCCTTGACTTATACCCTGATTTAAAATCCTCCTTGCACTCGTTTCAATCATTGCACCTCTCATCATATCACCTACAACCTTCTGCACGTTTTCATATTTCTGTGCGATTTCCTTAATAACATCACCCGATAAATCAATAATTGTCCGTTTATCAAATGCCCCAATGGCTCCCTGCCGTTCCAATTCATCAAGTCTTTTAAGGATAATTTGATATTCCGCTTTCAATTCTGCCAATTTTTGCCCATTACTATTATACTCGGGAAAACTTTTCTCATGTGAAAAAATATAAAACGGAATCAGCAACAGTAGGCCTTTCTCAAAAATATCATTCAATGAATATGCCTGTACTTTCATAACCGGCACATCATACTGTACTGTTCCGCTCGGCGTAATTATCACATACTTCATTTTGTCTGGCGTTTTTTGATAAGACCGAAGATACAAAGCAGCCGTATGGGGAAATGTCACGGTCAGTGTTTCCTCTGTGACCTCGCCCTCGTCAAGCGCTATCTGTGCATCATATTCAAAAAGCCGTATTGCAATCTTGCCGTCCGGCAGACTGCTTTCACATTCAATGTGGTATTTCTTCTGTACTTTTCCCAAAATCCTGAAATTCGTATCTGTGATACGCTCCTTATTTGCCTCATCCTGCTGGTCTAAAAAATGCTCATTGGGAAAAAACTGAATTTCCTCTTCCTTTCCATAGGTATCGGCACGCGTCGCTTTGCGCCACCTGCCAAATCGTCAGAAGGCATTTTAAAAATGCTTCGCATTTGCCTTCCTCCTCCCTGTATATGTCTCCCCAAAAATCTCATTGATTATCGGAATAATCAGTTTTCGGCAGTCATTTAAGATTGTCCGAAATGCCCCATCATATATATATTTGCCATGCATTATCCTCTTCCTATTTATAATTTCATCTTATCATCATTTTGACATAAATTCAAGCAGCCGCCAGCATTTGCCCAAAAATTAGGGGCAATTATGCAATGCTTCACCGCACAATTACCCCAACTCTTTTTTTATAGTCTGTTGCGCTAGCTCCGATATCCGTCTGGATTCATGCTCTGCCATCTCCAGGAATCCTCACACATCCTGTCAATGCCAAACTCAGCCTCCCAGCCCAGCTCTGCTTTCGCCTTGGAGGGATCTGCATAGCAGGTGGCAATGTCGCCCGCCCTTCTCGGTTTTATCTCGTAAGGAATGGGTTTCCCACATGCTTTCTCGTACGCTTTCACCACATCCAGCACGCTATAACCCTTGCCCGTACCAAGGTTATAAATCGTCACGCCAGATTTATCCTCAATTTTCTTCAAGGCTTTTACATGTCCTTTCGCCAAATCCACGACATGGATATAGTCACGGACGCCGGTGCCGTCAGGCGTGTCGTAATCATCGCCAAATACGCCCAGGCATTTCAGCTTGCCGACTGCCACCTGTGCAATATAGGGAACAAGGTTGTTGGGAATTCCCTTGGGATCCTCCCCGATAATTCCACTCTCATGCGCTCCAATCGGGTTAAAGTAACGCAGCAGGACTACATTCCATTCCGGATCTGCTACATGGAAATCCGTAAGGATCTGTTCCAGCATGCCCTTGGTCTGTCCGTAAGGATTGGTAATCTGTCCTTTCGGGCACTCCTCGGTAATAGGTATGATTGCCGGGTCCCCATATACCGTAGCAGAGGATGAGAAGATAATATTCTTCACGCCATGCTTGCGCATCACATCGCATAAAATCAAGGACCCGGTAATGTTATTGTGATAATATTCCAAAGGCTTCTGTACTGACTCACCCACTGCCTTTAAGCCAGCGAAATGGATTACGCTGTCAATCTTTTCTTTCTCAAATACCTGTTCCAATGCCTGGGCATCCAGGATATCCACCTGGTAAAACGGAACCTTTGCCCCGGTAATCTTTTCCACCCTTCTTACAGCTTCCTCACTGGAATTTACCAGGTTATCCACTACGACCACTTCATATCCTGCATGAATCAGTTCAATACATGTGTGGCTTCCGATATACCCTGCTCCGCCTGTTACTAAAATTGCCATAACTTCTACCTCCTGTCAGAATCTATGCACTGTTTCTCTGTGTCTGTCTATGTCCTGAGTATAGCACATTTCCACAATTTAGTAAATACTTATTTTATTTACCGCATTGTTTAGTAAATTTTACTTCTTGCTGTTCGCTGCCCGGCTCACAATCTGCTCCATCCGCACCCAATTTGCTTCCATGTCTGCTACAAGTTTCATCTGGGTACGGCATCTGTCAAGATTATGCCCCTCCCTATGGATTTTAAAATAAGTGTCGCCCTGCAGGTAATCCGTAAGAAAACGCATCCCGCACTCGTAAGTCATGACCTTCGCCCCCATCGGCAGCATGGCAATCTCCTCCTTGGTCAGGCTCCCCTGGCAGCCCTCCAAAAATCCCCTGACATACAGTTCAAAGAGATGTAAATCCAGACTTACTTTCGATAAATCCGGCTCATCCTCCGCTCCGGTACTGGCGCCAAAACGAATAGAATCCCCAAAATCATGGACTGCAAGCCCAGGCATCACAGTGTCCAAATCTATGACGCAGATTCCCTTCCCGGTGCTTTTGTCCATCATGATATTGTTAAGCTTCGTATCGTTATGCGTCACACGCAAAGGCAGTTTTCTTTCCGCCTGCATCTGCTTCAATACGCCGGCAATGCCTTCCCTCTCCTGAAAGAAAGAAATCTCCTGCCTGACAGCTTCTGCCCTGCCGCAGACATCCGCCTCCACTGCCCGCGCAAAAACGTCATAACGAGCCCTGGTGTCATGGAATCCCGGTATCGTCTCATGGAGCGTCTTGGCCGGATAGTCCGACAGCAAATATCCAAAATTGCCGAATGCTTTGGCGCTCTCATAAAAGTCCTGTTCCGACTCCACCTGATCGTAGCACATGGCATCCTCAATCATGTAATACATGCGCCAATTGTCCCCACAGCTATCTTCATATATAGATTTCCCATCTTCACTAAAGATAACCGTAAGTGTCTCTCGTCTCTCGTCGCCACCCACATTTCTGATTTTCTCTTTCAAAAATGAGGTCACGCCTGTAATATTCTCCATTACCTCCACAGGTTTTGTAAATATGCTGCGGTTCATGCGCTGGAGAATATACCTCGTATCGCCCTCCACCAGAAAAGTGTCATTGATATGCCCGCTGCCCCAGGAACGGACTTCTCCTGTTGTTCCCTCTGTGCGAAAGTGGCAGACTGCCTCCCTGGCACGTTCCAATAATACAGTATCTACCATAAAAACCCTCCAAAATACAAATCCTTGCTATTTTAAATGCCTAAAAAGCACTGTTTTCTACCCTTAAAATTCCTCCGGGTACAGCCCCTGTTTCTTCAATTCCGCTATTGCTTCTACAACTTTCTCCTTATCTTCCTTGTAGGTAACGCCATGCCATTTGTCGCGGGACGTAAGCACACGCACACTCGCTTTCCCTTCCCTCAGCAGCTCGCCTACCGCCGTAGGAAGGTAATATTCTGCCTTAAGCGGGTTATTCGGCAGTTCATTCTGCAGGAACTTCACGAAGCCAGCCTCCAATTCCTGCAAAATACTTCTGGAAAATCCCCACATATTCATGGAAACAAGGCTTTCCGCCGAAACTTCTGTCCATGTCTGTCCATCGTCCTCTGTAAATGAAGCGCCCTCTCCACGCTTCTCAATATGGGTACGCTCCACAATCTCCTCAAGAAATCCCTGTTCATCCGTCCTGCAGATTCCCCTTGCCACATGCCCATGCTCCGTCAAGGTATTTTTCAAAGCATAGCCCACCATGGCATAGCGGTATTTCTCATCATCCTGATGGTTGATAAGATACTCATAAACTGCCTGGTACGCATGTTTTCCATAATAATCGTCCGCATTGATTACCACAAACGGCCCATCGAGCACATCTTTGCAGCAGAGGATGGCATGGCCAGTTCCAAAGGGCTTCTCCCTGCCCTCAGGCACACCAAATCCCTGTGGTATTTTATCGAGTTCCTGATAGACATATTCGACCTTGATTTTCTCAGAAACACGATTGCCGATACTCTCCTTAAATGCCTGCTCATTTGCCTTTTTGATGATAAATACAACTTTCTCAAATCCTGCAGCCATTGCATCGTAAATAGAAAAATCCATAATGATGTGCCCCTGCGCGTCTATTGGGTCAATCTGCTTTAACCCGCCGTAACGACTCCCCATACCTGCAGCCATTATTACCAATGATGGTTTACCCATAGTTCTGCCCTCCTAAAAAATCAATATTGCTGTTCCCATATATCATAACCGCTCTACTGTCATTTCTAAGGA
>CANOHX010000231.1 GCA_947565885.1 uncultured Lachnospiraceae bacterium | reverse complement strand
AGATACGGGAATACATAGAAAAAGGCAACGTACAGGAGATGGAGTGGGAAGGCAGGCCAGAGCTGGGGCTTTCGATAGTGAGTTTCCTCATCCGGCATATGTCGGGCAAATTTGAGGTAAAGGAAAAGCCTGAGGGAGGGACAGTATTTATGGTTAGTCTGCCACAGCTTGAAGTCAAAGGGGGAACGGCTCATGGCATTTGATGTAAAGGAATATGCGTTGGCATTAGATAAGTTCATCGTGCAGATGGAGAAGATTCCAGATTTGATTAATCCGGATACCCAGCAGGCGATGGATGGTCTGTGCAAGGTGTTAAGGATTGCCAAGGTAGAAGCAGATTTTTATGAGAACCTGGGCTATGAGGAACAGAAATGGGGCGGGCGCGCCGTATTTTACCATAATGGAGAATGTGATGCACAGCGGGGCATGGTCTATGAAGAGTGGACAGAGGAAGGGAACCTCATGAAATATGGTATTTATCCTACTGTAGGCGAAGCAGAGTGGGATGAGAATGAACAGGAGAAGATACAGGTATTTTTAAAAGTCCTCCTTACATTTAATGCCCGCACCCGTATGCAGCAGATGGTGCAGCGGCTGACGTTCCGCGACCGGGAACTTGGCATGTACAATATGGCGTGGTTTATGAAAAACACCAACCATATTATTTCCAAGGGAGAGATATGCAAGTATGCGGCATGCCAGTTTAATATGCGCCATTTTTCTGTGATTAACCAGCAGATTGGGCGGGAACGCGGGAGCCGTGTGTTGGGCAAGTTCATCCGTCAGTTCCAGGAGAAACTCAGCAGTGAGGAGATGGTCTGCCGTATCAGCGGCGATAATTTTGTCGTACTGTTTTTTAAGACCAATCTGAAAATGGTCATGGAATATTTAAAGGGCACGGGCATTGTCTATGATGAGAAACAGGGAAAACGCGTCTGGATAACAACGAATGCCGGATATTACATGATACCTGCCAACTGCGACAGCGCTGCCAGTATTATGGAGTGCCTGGGCACGGCAATCAATATGGCACGGGATGTACGCAAAACGGAATATGCTTTTTTTGACGCGGAGCTGATGCAGGGCATCCGCGTGGGCAAGATGATAGAGGCAAATCTGCCGGAAGCTTTGGCGAGAGAAGAATTCCAGGTCTATTACCAGCCCAAAATCCAGTTAAAGAATTACAATCTGGTTGGCGCTGAGGCGTTGTGCCGTTGGTTCCAGAATGGGAAAATGATTGCGCCTGGAGAATTCATACCAATTTTGGAGAAGAGTAAGCTTATCTGCCTGCTGGACTTCTATATGCTGGAGCATGTCTGCCGGGATATCCGCAGATGGCTTGATGAAGGCAAAGAGGTGGTGACAGTCTCTGTAAATTTATCGCGTGTCCACATGGGGGACATGGACCTCTTGGATAATATACTGGCTATCGTGGATAAATATGAGGTGCCGCACCGATATATTGAGATTGAGCTGACAGAGACGGGCACGGATGTGGAATATTCACACCTTAAATCATTGGTTTCCGGGCTGCGTGAACATGGTTTCAGCACGTCTGTGGACGACTTTGGAACCGGATATTCTTCAATGAACCTGATTCGTGAATTGCCATGGAATGTGCTCAAAATTGACAAGAGCTTTCTGCCTGATAATTCTGATGATGACAGGCAGAAGCGCGTGATGTTCCGCCATCTGATTGCCCTTGCGCAGGATATGGAGATTGAATGTATCGTTGAGGGCGTGGAGAACGTGGAACAGATAAAACTATTAAAGGAGAGCAACTGTTATCTGGCACAGGGCTTTTATTTCGACCGTCCGCTGGCGGTTACGGAATTCGAGCAGAAGCTGACAGAAATAAGCAGTTAACGATATTATGAGACAGACATTGAAGAAGCTGGCGTCGTATTACAGGCCATACTTGCCGTTGTTTCTTGCGGATATGTTTTTTGCCATTTTAGGGGCGGCAGTGACGCTTGTGATACCGCTGATTGTCCGTTATATCACAAATGAGGTGCTGGCATTGGATTCTGAAGAGGCGCTGAATAAAATCATGTCGCTGGGAATCCTGATGCTGGCGCTGGTTGCTGTGGAATTTATCTGCAATTATTTTATCACGAATTTTGGTCATGTTATGGGGGCTAAGATTGAGTATGACATGCGGGCAGAGATTTTTGCCCATTACCAGAGGCTGTCTTTTTCCTTTTTTAACAATCAGAAAGTCGGGCAGCTCCTGTCGCGCATTACCAGCGACCTTTTTGATATCAGCGAGCTCCTGCACCACGGACCGGAGGATCTATTGATTTCCTTAATCAAGATCGTCGGGTCTTTTGTCATTTTGATTCAGATTGATACCAGACTGACGCTGATTGCCTTTGCATTTGTGCCAGTGATGCTCTTATATGCAGCTTATTTCAACACCAGGATGAAGCGCGCATTTAAGCGCAACCGCGAAAAGATTGCTGACGTTAATAGCCAGATTGAGGATAACCTTTCTGGTATACGCGTGGTGAAATCGTTTGCCAATGAGGATATGGAGATGGATAAATTTGCTGAGGGCAACCGGGGATTTCTGGCGGCAAAGAAGAACAGTTATTTCTATATGGCAGGTTACCATTCCGGGCTGAATGCACTGACAACGATGATTACTATTGCCGTGCTGATTGCCGGGGCGGCAATGATTACCGATGGGCGGGTGGATGTGGCGGACCTTGTGACTTTCCTCCTTTACATCAATACGTTTACGGAGCCTGTGAAAAAGCTGATTAATTTTACAGAGCAGTTCCAAAATGGGTATACTGGTTATGAACGGTTTCGGGAAATGATGGCAGTTTTGCCGGATATTGAGGATTCGCCGGATGCAGTAGAAATTGCAGAGGTAAAAGGGGATATTTCTTTTGAAAATGTATCGTTCCATTATGAGGAAAATACAGAGACTGTACTGCAGCATATCAGCCTTGAGGTGAAAGCGGGCGATTATGTTGCGCTTGTTGGTTCTTCCGGCGCTGGCAAGAGTACGCTTTGTAATTTGATCCCGCGGTTTTATGATGTAACGGAAGGGGCGGTTAAGATTGACGGCATGGATGTGCGTAAGATAGCGTTAAAGAGCCTGCGCAGCCAGATTGGCATCGTGCAGCAGGATGTGTATTTGTTTGTGGGGACCGTGCTCGACAATATCCGTTATGGAAAACCGGATGCTTCCCGGGAGGAGATTATTAAGGCTGCGAAAAATGCCAACGCCCATGAATTTATCATGTCCCTGCCTGATGGCTATGATACGGATATCGGGCAGCGCGGCGTCAAGCTGTCCGGCGGCCAGAAACAGAGATTGTCCATTGCCAGGGTATTTTTGAAAAATCCGCCCATACTTATATTTGACGAGGCCACTTCATCGCTGGATAATGAGAGCGAGAAAGTGGTACAGGAATCTTTGGAGAAGCTGGCTAAGGACCGCACTACGTTTGTGATTGCACACAGGCTGTCAACAATCCGCAATGCGCGCAAAATATTGGTTCTGACGGATTCGGGTATTGAGGAAGAGGGCACGCATGAGGAATTGCTGGAAAAAAACGGTATTTATGCAAAGCTTTATCATATACAATAGTTGTTCGTTCAGTAATTTACAGAATAGGAGATAAAAAGGATTTATGGAAATATCGTTTCGTAAAATTGAGTTGGAAGACAGGGAGCTGCTCTGCAGCTATTTAAAGCAGAAACCGTACCGAAGCTGCGATTTGGTTTTTGCCAATATTTATCTGTGGAGCAGAAAATACCGCACGGAATTTGCAATTGTGGAAAATACCCTGGTATTCTGCGGTTTTCAGGAAAATGGGGGACCCAGCATCACGTTTCCCATTGGGGAGCAAGAACAGATACGAAAGGCGCTGGAGGCGATGTTTGCGTGGTTTGAGAAGCAGCGGGCAGATTTCCATATGCATCTGGTACAGGAAAAGGAGTTTGACTTGTTGGAGCAATGGTATCCTGGGGAATTTGAGGTTGCCTATAACCGGGATGCGGCGGATTATGTCTATGAGACGGAGAAGCTGATAAGCCTTGCTGGCAAAAAACTCCATGGCAAGCGCAACCATATCAACCGCTTTAAAGAAAGCAATCCCAACTGGGTTTATGAGCCAATCACGTCTGAAAATGTGGAGGATTGCTTTCAGATGGCGTTAAAATGGCGGGAAGAGATGCAGTGCGAGTACGATTTGGAGAAGCGTGATGAAATATGTGTGACCCTCAATGCGCTGCGTCTGATGGACGAGCTGCAGCTGCAGGGTGGGCTTCTCCGTAGCAGCCCGGATAGCGAAGTCATCGCATTTACGATTGGGGAACCCTTAAATCCGGACACTTTTGTGGTGCATATTGAGAAAGCGTTTGCCGAGATTCAGGGCGCTTACCCGATGATAAACCAACAGTTTGCAAAGCACGCGGCAGCAAAATACCAGTATGTAAACCGCGAGGAGGATACAGGCGCAGAGGGTCTGCGCAAGGCGAAGCTGTCTTATCGCCCGGCATTTCTTGTAGAGAAAGGAATAGTGACAATAAATAAGCATATGAAATAAGCAGAGAAATGGAAAAGCTAAAGTAAGCATATGGGATAGAAGC
>CANOHX010000230.1 GCA_947565885.1 uncultured Lachnospiraceae bacterium | reverse complement strand
TACCATGTCGTTCAGGCAACAGATGGACTGGATGGGATGCAGAAATTTAACAAATATAATTCGGAGATAGACATTGTGCTGTTGGATGTGATGCTGCCTTTTGCCGATGGATATGAGGTTCTAAAGCAGATTCGTTTATGCTCGAACGTGCCAGTTATCTTATTGACGGCGAAAGAGGAAGTGGAAGACCAGATTAAAGGGTTTTCCTATGGTGCGGACGACTATATTATTAAGCCGTATTCGTTATCTGTTGTAAAACTGCATATTGAGGCAGTGCTCAAACGTTATGGGCATGGGCAGGACTTCCTGTATGCAGGGGACGTTAAGCTGGAAGTAAAGGCAAAGAAAGTATATGTAAAGGATGCGTTCATTGAGACTACGCCTAAGGAGTTTGAACTGCTTCACATCCTGATACGCAATCAGGGGAATGTGCTCACCAGAGATTATATTCTCGATACGATTTGGGGCGATTATTATGTTGGCGACGTGCGCACCATTGATACTCTGATAAAACAGCTCAGGAAGAAACTGGGCGATACATCTTATATCCGTACGGTTTATGGCGTCGGGTATTGTTTTGAGGTAAAGAGAGATGAGAAGAAAGGCTAGTACCCGGATTTTTATGATGTACTGGGTATTTACATTGATTATGGTAGTATGCTGCGTGCTGTGTTATAAAGTTTTTTTCCCATTTTATTATGATTGGGTGAAAAATAAGCAGATTCGTGAGGCATATATGGATATCCAGGATTTGGACCTCGCCAATCTGGAAGAAGACGATTATTCTGCTTTTGCGGAATATGAGGAGGCGAATCTCAGTTTCACTATTGCGGACGAGGATTTGAATCCCATCTATACGACCAGGGACAACCAAAAATATCTCGTATATAAAAATATAGAGATGAAAAAGGAACTGTTTTCCAGGTCCCCCGATGTGATGAAGCGGGACAGCAAGCTGAAAGAAACCACTAAGCTGAGGGGGATAGTTACCCAGAATAAGGTAGATTATTATGTTGCTATCCGCGATACCCTGCAAAAGGTAGGTGCGGCAAAAATTTCGGAGGAATTTACCGTGATGGCTGCCATGCTGACATTTTTATTTGGCAGCGTGCTGATATGGAGGTTTTCTAGGAATTTGTCATTGCCGATGGAGCAGCTCGCGGCTGCGGCAGATAAAATTGCAGCAGGGAATTTTGGAGAGCGGGCGGCGAAAGAGGAGAAGTATGAGGAGGTTTTCCGGCTGTCGGAGAGCATTAACTGTATGGCCAGGCAGCTTGCGCAGGATAAGGAACAGATTGAGGAAGGCAGGAGGCAGCAGCTCCGCCATAATATGCAGCAGGAACGCGCAGAGAAGATGCGTAAAGATTTCATGGCAAAGATTTCCCATGAGATTAAAACGCCTCTTGCCGTGATTTCCAGCCAATCCGAAATGTTGGTAAACGTGGAAGGGGAGAAGCGGCAATACTATCTGTCTTCCATTCAGGAAGAGGTGGAGAAGATATCGGGCATGGTCAGCAACCTCCTTGATATCTCTTATATGGAGCATCATGTGGATGGGATGATGCAAAAGACATTGGATATGGAAGAAGTCATGGAGTACATCCTGATGAAGTATGACGGCCTGGTGAAAAAGAAACATCTGCATATGGAAACTTTTCTGGAAGAAGGCTGTTTCGTATATGGCGACCGGGAATATATTGAACAGGCAGTCAATAATTATATGATGAATGCCATAGAATACATGGAACTGGGGGGCAGCCTGCGGGTTACCCTGAAGAAACAGAAAAATGACGTTCGCGTGGGTGTCTATAATACGGGCAGACAGATTCAGCCAGAAGACATTGAGCGGATATGGAGCGGATTCTATACCACCAAGCAGAAAGATTCCGATGCGTTTTCCCATGTAGGGCTCGGGCTGTATATCGTGCAGAATGTAATTACCATGCAGAATGGCAAATGCGGCGTGCAGAACATGCCGGACGGTGTGGAGTTCTGGTTTACGTTACCCCGCACAGCCTGAGTTCCCTAATCATAGTCCTGAGGAATCTGTATGAGCATTCCTCAGGACTGCATGTTATCTGGAATGCGTGCGCAGACGGACCCTCTGGCCTTTCTGGCCCTTATATTTTTCTTCGCAGTATTTGCAGCGGTATGTTTCCGTCTTCTCATCGGTCAGCAGGAAAATCTGGTCTAATTCCTGTTCCACGGAGGTGATACAGCGGGGATTCCGACAGTGGATGATATTCTTGATTTTCTTGGGCAGGTGGAGTTCGCGTTTCTCCACAATTTCCTCCCCTTTGATGATATTGACCGTGATATTGTGGTCGATGAAGCCCAGCACATCCAAATCCAAAGTATCAATGTCGCACTCGACCTTTAGGATATCTTTCTTGCCCATCTTGTTGCTGCGCGCATTTTTGATGATGGCAACACAGCAGTCCAGCTTGTCCAGCCTCAGGTCATAATAGAGGGAGAGGCTGGTTCCGGCCTGGATATGGTCTAATACAAAACCTTCTGTAATCAATCCTACATTTAACATACTTCCACCTCCAGCAATGTCAGAATGAGGGCCATCCGCACATAGACGCCGTACTGCGCCTGTCTGAAATAAGCTGCCCTGGGGTCGTCATCCACTTCAACAGAGATTTCGTTCACCCTTGGAAGCGGATGCATGACAATCATGTCGTCTTTGGCAAGCGTCATTTTTTTCTTGTTAAGGATGTAAAAATCTTTCATCCGCACATAATCGTCCTCATTGAAGAAGCGTTCTTTCTGCACCCTTGTCATATAGAGGATGTCTAAATCCGCCATCGCTTCCTCCAAGCGTTCCACTTCCCGGAAAGCAACGTTATTCTTACGCAGGACGTCCTCGCGGATATAGCTGGGGACGCGCAGCTCCTCAGGGGAAATCAGTGTGAAATTGATGTTGGGGTAACGGATGAGGGCATGAATCAATGAATGGACGGTACGACCGAATTTTAAGTCGCCGCAAAGCCCAATATTGAGATTATCAAGGCGTCCTTTGAGGGAACGGATGGTAAGCAGATCCGTCAGGGTCTGCGTGGGATGTTGGTGTCCGCCGTCACCGGCGTTGATGACTGGGATTGTTGATTTCTCAGAAGCAACCAGCGGGGCGCCCTCTTTGGGATGGCGCATGGCGCAGATGTCTGCATAACAGGAAATCACGCGGATTGTGTCTGAAACGCTCTCCCCCTTGGCGGCAGAACTGCTGTCTGCGCTGGAAAAACCGAGAACGCTGCCGCCTAGATTCAGCATGGCGGCTTCAAAACTCAGACGTGTGCGAGTGCTGGGTTCGTAGAAACAGGTTGCCAGCTTCTTGCCTTCGCATGCGTGTGCATATTTCTTGGGGTTGCTTTCAATATCATTTGCCAATGTGAGCAGTTTGTCCAATTCCTCTACGGACAAATCCAATGGGCTCATTAAATGCTGCATATATGGCCTCCTAAGTTACTGTTATTTTTATAATCATATATCAGAAAAGGGTAAATTTCAAGAGGAAAAAGAATTGCAAGCAGATAAAAATTATAGTAGAATTTGACGTAAGGAGGCGTAGGAAGAGAATAGAGGTTCTCTGCTGCCTGCCACAATAAAAATCAGCGAGGTGCTTACATATGGATAACACAAAGAGGGAATATCAGGAAAAGAAGAGGGTTTTGTTCTTTGGGCTGCCCTGGACATTTACAAAGTATTTTATCGGCGAGGAGCTTCTGACTGTGAAAAAAGGGCTTCTGAAAACAGTGGAAGATGACTGCTATATGTATAAAGTGCAGGATGTTAAGATGACGACGACGCTGCCAGAGCGAATATTCGGGCTTTCCACAGTCATCTGTTATACCGGAGATACCACGGACCCCCAGATTTCCCTTACGCATATTAAGAACGCAAAAGAAATCAAAGGGTTCATCTTAGAGGCTTCTGAGGCGGCAAGGCAGAGGAGGCGTACCATGAATACTCTGGATATCGGTACCATGGATGGCGACGATTTCTAAGGAAATATTGATTTAATCCGCGTTTCCTTAGATTCTGTTCCAGCGGGCAAAGGGTCATGTTTGCATGGATATTGGGCTTTTGCCGGATATCCTGATATGGGAATGGCAGGTTTATAAGTCTGCAGAGCGCTGTGATGAGGCTGCCTGTCGGGAGGGAGACATCAGCAAATTTTCAAAAATGAGCCCGGCAATCATCCAGAAAGGGGCAAAGTCCAGTCGAATCACTCCTTTTATGTTTGTTTTTGCTTGGCTATAATCCCAGGGGCAGACCTTGAATTTTTTGAGGATGCTTCCGCTGACGTATTCGCCGAGGAAGATGAACATGCTGTAGAACAGCGCCCGTATGCCGGTGGGTAATTTTCGGAGCATACGGCAGATTGGTTTAAGGAACGCCGCCATGCCATAGATGGGAAACATCCACAGGGACGTCTGTCCCATCAGCTGTAATTCACGTTTTCGGTAGGAATCGAGGGCGGTGAAAAGGATTTCCATACACCACCCGGTAAGTCCGCAAAGTAAAAAATTCTTTTTCATGGGAGTAATATGCCCATTTTTCCATAATCTATGCAAAAAATGTTGACGGAAAAGAGCAAGACATTATATAATAGATATGTTGTGAAAATTTACTACAAAGGAGTATGGTATGATGAAAAAAA
>CANOHX010000229.1 GCA_947565885.1 uncultured Lachnospiraceae bacterium | reverse complement strand
CATATGAAATAAGCAGAGAAATGGAAAAGCTAAAGTAAGCATATGGGATAGAAGCAGGAGGAATGGAACATGACAAAAATTGATATTATTTCAGGATTTTTAGGTGCAGGAAAGACAACATTTATCAAAAAGATGTTGGAGGACGTCTTTCAGGGAGAGAAGATTGTGCTGATTGAGAATGAATTCGGAGAGATTGGCATTGACGGCGGATTTCTCAAAGATTCGGGCATTGAAATCAGCGAGCTTAATTCCGGCTGTATCTGCTGTTCGTTGGTGGGTGATTTTGGCAAAAACCTGCGGGAAGTGATGGAGCGTTTCCACCCTGACCGTATCTTAATTGAGCCTTCCGGTGTGGGCAAGCTGTCAGACGTCATGAAATCCGTGCAGGAAGTGGAAGCAGAAAATGAAGTGAAATTAAACGGCAGGATTACCGTGGTTAATACACCGAAAGCTACCAAACAGATGAAAGCGTTTGGCGAGTTCTTCAATAACCAGATAGAATATGCAACCGTGGTGGTGCTGAGCCGTACCCAGAACGTGAAGCCGGAACAGACAGAGCTTGTGGCAGAGGCAATCCGGGAAAAGAATCCCAAGGCGGCAATCATCACAACGCCGTGGGACGATATTGACGGCAAGCAGATTTACAAAGTGATTGAGCAGCAGAAGACGATGGAAGAAGAACTGCTGGAGGAGCAAAAGCACGAGCACCATCATGAGCATGGAGAGCATGAGCACCATCACGAGCATGGAGAGGACTGCACCTGTGGCTGCCACGAGCATGAGCACCATCATGAGCATGGAGAGCATGAGCATCATCATGAGCATGGAGAGCATGAGCATCATCATGAGCATGGAGAGCATGAACACCATCACGAACATGGAGAGGACTGCACCTGTGGCTGTCACGAGCATGAGCACGAGCATGAGCACGGACATCACCATCACCATGCAGACGAAATCTTCACAAGCTGGGGGAAGGAGACGCCCCATGTGTTTGAGCGGGAGACGATTGAACATGCGCTGAAAGCATTTTGCGATACCAATGAGTATGGTACAATTTTACGTGCCAAAGGAATTGTGCCCTGTGAGGATGGCTCATGGATTTACTTTGACATGGTGGACGGCGAGTATGAACTGAGGACTGGCGAGGCAGATTATACCGGGCGTCTGTGCGTTATCGGCACTGATGTGGAAGAGGAGAAATTGCTGGAACTGTTTGGGCTTGAATTGTTAGAATGATTTCCATGGGAAGAGAAAGGGTGTGGTCAGATGGATATGGAGATTCCGGTATATTTGTTTTCTGGATTTATGGACAGCGGAAAGAGCACGCTGATTCGGGAGACTTTGATAGAGGAAGATTTTGGCGAGGGCGGAAAGACGCTCTTGATTCTCTGTGAAGATGGGGAAGTGGAGTTTGAGGAATCCGAGCTTGAGAAAGCAAATACCGTGATGGTGATGATTGAGGAGGAAGAGGCGTTCAATTCTGCCAAGTTAAAGGAACTGCAGCTTGCGTACCAGCCGGACCAGGTATTTATCGAATATAATGGCACTTGGCAGATGGCGACATTTCTGGAAATGGATTTACCGCGGGATTGGGTGTTGGTGCAGTCGCTTGCTACAGTGGATGCCACCACATTTGAGATGTACCTTACAAATATGCGCGCGATGATTATGGAACAGCTCTTTGCGGCGGATGTGGTGATAATCAATCGCTGCAATGATGATACGCCCAAGGGAAAGTTCCGCCGTTCCATAAAGGCATTGAACCGCAAGGCGCAGATTGCATACGAGCGGGAAGACGGTACGATGGATGAAAATGATATGGAAGAGCTGCCCTATGACTTAAACCAGGAAATTATCGACATTACTGACATGGATTACGGCATCTGGTATATGGACGCCTTAGACGATCCCAGGAAATATGAAGGCAAAAAGGTGCGTTTCCTGGCGCTTGTTTACCGTCCTGAGAAGATGAAAAAAGAGATCATGATTCCTGGGCGCTTTGCCATGACCTGCTGCGTAGACGACATTACGTTTATCGGCTTTAAATGTAAATATAACAAGGCGGCAGAGATTGCACATAAGTCTTGGGTCACGGTTACAGCGGAGATGAAACACGAGTTTGCGCTGGAATATAAGGGCAAGGGTCCGGTCCTGTATGCCCTGGATGTGCAGCCGGCAGAAAAACCGGAGGATGAGCTGGTCTATTTCAGCTGATAGGTTTTTAGGATTAGGCTGTTAAAAGGTAAGAAATAAATATGATATTGGCGATTTGCGCAAATATAATGTCTTTTCAAGGAGTGCTTAGAAATTCTTCTGGCTGTAACACGTGTAAAGGTATCGGCACGCGCCGCTTCGTGTCACCTGCCAGTTCATCGGAGCGCATTTAAGAAATGCTTCGCATTTGCCCTCCTCCTACAGCGTTTGTGCTTATTTGTGCAAATTGCCAGTTGATAGTTAAAAAATTACCTTTTGGCACCCGAATCGTAATAGGCAATTGCGAAAGGAGAGGGAAAATTATGATTTACAAGGAATTTCAGGATTTAAAATTATCTGCTTTGGGCATGGGGGCGATGCGTCTTCCGGTAGTAAACGGAAATGATGCGGATATCGATGAAGCCAAAACCGCGGAGATGGTCGCATATGCCATGGAACAGGGCATCAATTATTACGATACGGCTTGGGGTTATCATAGTGGTAATTCGGAGCTTGTCATGGGCAGGGCGCTGAACCATTATCCGCGGGAGAATTATTACCTTGCCACGAAGTTTCCAGGCTACGACCTCTCCAATATGGATAAGGTGGAGGAAATTTTTGAGCGGCAGCTTGAGAAATGTGGGGTGGGTTACTTCGATTTTTATTTGTTCCACAATGTCTGCGAGATGAACATAGATGCTTACCTCGATGAGAAATACCATATTTTTGAGTATCTGATGGAGCAGAAAAAGAACGGACGCATCCGTCATCTGGGATTTTCCGCACATGGAAGCTGCGAGGTGATGAAGCGTTTCCTGGAAGCATATGGAGAGCATATGGAGTTCTGCCAGATTCAGCTAAACTGGTTGGACTGGTCATTCCAGGATGCCAAGGCAAAGGTGGAGCTGCTCTCGGAACATAAAATTCCGGTGTGGGTCATGGAGCCGCTGCGCGGCGGAAGGCTGTGCAACCTGCAGCAGGAAGAAGTGAGGAAGATAAATGCGCTTCGTCCTGGGGAGACTGCCGCTGGTTTTGCGTTCCGTTTTCTGCAGTCTTTGCCGGAGGTAGTGGTGACCTTGTCCGGTATGTCAAATTTTGAACAGCTGAAACAGAATATACAGACATTTGCCAGCGAGGAACCCTTAAATCAGCAAGAGTTTGACAGATTGCAGGAGATTGCGGGAGATATGCTAAAGACAAAGACGGTTCCCTGTACCGCGTGCCATTACTGTGTGAGCCATTGCCCGCAGGGGCTTGATATCCCTGCCCTGCTGGGTCTTTACAACGAACACAGCTATACGGAAGGCGGGTTTATCGCTCCCATGGCGCTTAAGGCCATGCCAGAAGATAAGAAACCAAGCGCCTGCGTGGGCTGCCGCAGCTGTGAGGCAGTCTGCCCGCAGCAGATTAAGATTTCAGAAGCGATGGCGGACTTTGTGAGCAGGGTGCAGTGAATCAAAAGCGATGGCGGACTTTTTGGAACAAGAACAATGTTACACAGGAGAAAATTCCAGGTTCTTCCTGCTCCGTTTGCCGTGTTCCTGAACAAAGATAAGACGAATTATGTGGAGCCGGATATATCGGTTATCTGCGATGAGGAAAAGCTGGATGAGAAAGGCTGCTACGGCGCGCCGGACTGGGTGGTTGAGATTGTATCGCCGTCCAGCAGGCGCATGGACTACTATATCAAGCTATTTAAATACCGCAGCGCGGGGGTGCGGGAATACTGGATTGTAGACCCCATCAAGCAGCGTGTCACCGTCCATCATTTTGAGAAAGAGGATGGGGAAGAGTGTGCGTATGGGGAAGAGTATGCGTATGGGGAAGAAGTGCCGGTGGGCATGTTTGAGGGATTTTCCATTAAGTTACAGTGAATAATGCAACGAACCCTGCTGGCAATTGCAGGGGAGGGCTGCCACATGAGGGACAACGTTTAGAAAGGACCAGGCATGGAAACAGAGAGCAGATTGTCTGACCGGATAGCGGACAGTATTTTATCCATGATTACGGTAGAACAGCGGTTCTTACCAGGCGATAAGCTGCCCAATGAAAATATATTATCAAAGGAGCTGAATGTCAGCCGCACGACGCTGCGCGAGGCCATCCGTATCCTTGCCACCGGGGGCGTATTGGAAATACGCCGTGGGCGCGGAACCTTTGTGCGGGAAGATTTTCAGGTAAACCAGGGCGGGGAGTTCTCTCTCCTTGCTTCGGCAAAGGTGAATGCAAAAGATTTGTATGAGATGCGTCTGATTTTTGAGCCGGAAGCAGCATATTATGCGGCGCAGCGCGGCACGGAGGAAGAGATTCAGCGGATTGTCGCGCTGGGGGAGGAGATTGAAGAGCGCATACACCAGAAAAAGGACCGCACGAAAGTCGAACAGTCATTTCATAAATCCATTGCCCGTGCAACGCACAACGAATTCATGAATCAGCTTATGCCGGTGATTTACGAGGGAATCAATAAAGGC
>CANOHX010000228.1 GCA_947565885.1 uncultured Lachnospiraceae bacterium | reverse complement strand
TTGCGGATGACTATTTTAAAGCGAAAGAACAGGCGGAGACATTAGAAAAAACCGTACGTGAAAAAGAGCGGGAAATCTATGAACTGCAGCACGATTTGATTTCTGCCAAAATAAAGGTCGAGAGCAGTGAAGAGACCGCATCCAATCTGGAAAAAGAGAACAAAGAGCTCTTACTGAATAAGGCGAAACTGGAAACTTCGCTTGCCGATGCCTTGCTTGGCAAAGTAAAAGGACAGACGTTGGCAGGACAGGAGCATAACCAGGTAAATAACAAGAATCTGGGCAAACAGGACAGACCGTCAGATAGCAGTCATGAAGAATTGTCCACGGCAACGAACCAAGCTTCCCCTGCCCAGCAGGATGGAAACAAAAAACAGAATTCCAACAGAAAAAAATAATTACAGAAGCTGTTGCAAAACTGGTCTGCATACGAGCATGGTATGGATTCTCAAATTTGCGGCAGCTTCTTAACACTGCATGAAAAACATGATATGCGCAAGGAAACAGGAGGTACGGCAATTTGTGTAGGAAGACAGAGCTTTTGGCTCCGGCAGGCTCTTTTGAAATCTTAAAGGCAGTGATCTCTGCGGGGGCAGACGCCGTATATGCTGCAGGCAACAGGTTTGGCGCACGCGCATATGCCGCAAATTTCACAACGGAAGAGATGCTCGCAGCTATTGATTACGTGCATTTAAGGGGGAAGAAGCTGTACCTTACAGTGAATACCTTATTAAAAGAGCAGGAAATACGAGAATTATATTCCTACCTGTGCCCATTTTATGAGACCGGTTTGGATGCGGTGATAGTGCAGGATATGGGCGTCCTGCATTTTATCCGAAACCAGTTTCCAGAACTGCCCATCCATGCCAGCACCCAGATGACCGTTACCGGGGCCTACGGTGCCAAATTACTGCTTGCAAACGGCTGTCAGAGGATTGTCACCGCCCGGGAGTTATCCTTAGCGGAGATTTCCCATATTTATCAGCTGACGGGGGCGGAAATTGAAAGTTTTGTCCACGGCGCGCTCTGTTACAGCTATTCCGGCCAATGCCTTTTGAGCAGCATGATTGGCGGCAGGAGCGGCAACCGCGGCAGATGTGCGCAGCCTTGCCGTCTGCCTTATGAGTTTTGTGAAACGCCGGGCAAACCAATGTCCCGGCAGAAGCGGGAGAATTATCCCCTGAGCCTGAAAGATCTCTGCACGGTTTCCATGCTTCCCGAACTTATCGAAAGCGGCGTCCATTCCTTTAAGATAGAAGGACGGATGAAGCAAGCGGAATATGCAGCCGGGGTCACTGCCATTTATCGCAAATACCTCGATTTGTATGAGGACAATCCCAGGCAGCCTTATCAGGTGAGCGACGCGGATTACCAGCAGCTGCTGGATTTGGGAAACCGCTGCGGGTTTACGGACGGGTATTATAAGAGGCATAACGGCAAAGATATGGTCACGTTTGCCAGGCCCTCCCATGAGAAAAAGAATGGATGCCGGGAGTGCGCCAATTCAAAGAGAGATGGCAAGGAAGATAAAGAAAAAATAAAGGGAATTTTAAGACTTTCTATAAACAATCCTGCAAGCCTCGTGTTAGAATATAATGGGATACAGGCAGAAGTTACCGGAACTATCGTACAGGCTGCACAAAATCAGCCCTTAGCAAAGCGGGCTGTACTGGAGAAGATGGCAAAAACCGGAAATACGCCGTTTCAGTTCGGGCAGTTAGAAGTAGAGCTGGAGGAGAACAGCTTCCTTACAGTAAGCGCTTTAAATGAACTTCGCCGGGCAGGAATCAGCAGACTGACGGAACTTGTTCTGCAAAAATACCATAGGCAATCGCCAGACTATTCCTTAGTAGCGCCAGATGGACAGAAAAATGCTGGTAACATTCCGTTTGCCAGTCAGCAAGACCAGGAACATATCAGACAGGAAAATCATTCCGGTAAAGGGGAGACAGAAACATCATTGCCTTTGTCTGTCCTTACCGAGACGTCAGAACAGTTTAAGGCAGCTTTAAGACAGCCGGAAGCAGCGCGCATATATCTGGAATCGTCTGCCCTCAGACGGGAACATCTTGGCAGCGAGTTAAAAAACCTGACGGTACGTGCACACGAAGCTGGAAAAACGTGTTATTTAGCCTTGCCGTATATTTTCCGTATGGAGACTGTGAAATGGTATGAGACACATTGGCAGCAGATTTCCGGGGCAGGAGCAGACGGCTATCTTGTCCGCAATTTGGAGGAACTGTCATTCCTGCAGGAGAGGGGCGTACCAAGTTCCATGCTACAGGGGGACTATCCTTTATATGTCTCTTCCAGGGAAGCCGTCCGGGGTTGGGAAGAATTGTCTTTGCAGAAATACACATTGCCGGTGGAACTGAATGCCAGGGAATTAAGGGATTTAGGCAGTGGCGGCGAAATGATTATCTACGGTTATCAGCCTGTGATGTTTAGTGCGCAATGTCTGCTGAAAAACACCAAAAGCTGCAGCCACAGGGAAACGATTTCCTACATCAAAGACCGCTATGGCAAGTTCTTTCCAGTGAAGAATTATTGCCAGGAATGTTACAATATCATTTACAATATCAGCCCGCTTGCCTTATTCCATCAGTTTCAGGAAATCAAGATGCTTAAGCCTGGGAGCGTACGCCTTTCGTTCACCGTGGAAGACGGCAGAGAGGTGGAAGAGGTTTTTCGGTATTACCGGCAGGGGCTGGCAGGGGATTTAGACAAGGACAACTATCTGAAAGATTTTACCAATGGGCATTTCAAGCGAGGAGTCGAATAGAGAATGGTACATTTGATTACAGAAATATCGAAATATACAATGATTATCCTGTTCGCACTGTATACCTACCAGTGTTTTTCTTCCTTAAAGCGCAGTGTGGATAAGGAAGAACAGGCAGAGAAATACCGCAGCCAGGTCGTGTACATGTATATGTTCCACCTGAATGCTTACGCGGTCTTATTTGCTTCCACCTTAAATACCGAGATTTTGAAATTCTATGCCATGCAGGTCGTGTTCTTTGCGGCTGTGCAGATTTGTTACGGCATCTTCTATAAGCGTGTCTCCAAACTGGTGGTGAACAATATGTGCATGCTTTTATGCATCGGGTTCGTGATGCTGACGCGGCTTTCCTATGAACATGCCGTGAAGCAGTTTTGGATTGCCGTTGTTTCCATGGCCGTGACCATGTTAATCCCTTACTTTATCAGTAAGTGGACGTTTTTGCGCAACCTGACCTGGGCGTATGCGCTTGCAGGCATCACCATGTTGGGCGTAGTTGCCGTGTTGGGGGCAGTCTCGCACGGAGCGAAATTGTCTTTTTCCGTGGCGGGGATTGCGATTCAGCCCTCAGAATTCATTAAGATTATCTTTGTGTTTTTCGTGGCTTCCATGTTCTATGAATCCACAGATTTCATGCAGGTGGCAAAAGCCACCATAGTCGCGGGGCTTCACGTGATTATCCTTGTGCTGTCGAAGGATTTGGGAGCTGGGCTGATTTTCTTCATTGCTTATATGGTGATGCTGTATGTGGCAACCAGGAAACTCTATTATTTTGCGGGAGGCCTTTTGTGCGGGGCGGCGGCCTCTGTGGTGGCTTACCATCTGTTTAACCATGTGCGCGTGCGCGTGGTGGCATGGCAGGACCCTCTGGCCGTCTTTGAGAACGAAGGAAACCAGGTGTCCAATTCGCTGTTTGCCATCGGTACGGGCGGCTGGTTTGGCATGGGGCTCAATCAGGGAATGCCCAACAAGATTCCAGAGGTCAAGCAGGATTTTATTTTCTCGGCAATCTCGGAGGAACTGGGCGGTATCTTTGCCGTCTGCCTGATATTGGTATGCGTCAGCTGTTTTTTGATGTTCCTCAATATTGCCATGCAGATGAAAGATACGTTTTATAAATTGGTGGCATTGGGACTGGGAACAATTTATGGCTTTCAGGTCTTTCTTTCCATCGGCGGGGATATCAAGTTTATCCCTTCTACGGGCGTGACGCTGCCCCTGGTCAGCTATGGCGGAAGCTCGCTGCTGAGTACGCTGATTATTTTTGCCGTTATCCAGGGACTGTACCTGCTGCGCGAGCGGACGGAAGCAGAGCGGGAAGCGCAGAAGAAAGAAGCAGCCCCCAAGCTGGCGGCAAAGAAGGCTGGCCGCAAGAAGGGGGGCATTGGTAAGAAAGAAGGTACAGAAAAGAAACAAGAGAGTGCAGGAAAGAAACCGAAACGGAAAGGAGGCAGAAAATCCCATGAAGAAAACATCCACGGAACGAAAGTCGAGAACTTCGACTAAGCGGGGAAATAACCGCGAGTTCGTCATCATCACCTATCTGTTTGTCGCTGTGTTTATCATGATGATGGGATACTTTGCCTATTTTCAGATATTTAAGAGTGAAGATTTTATCAACAGCCCCTATAATACAAGGCAGAACACATTTGCAGAACATGTGGAGCGGGGAGCGATTCTTTCTTCCGATGAAAAAGTGCTGGCACAGACGGTTGTGGGGGAGGATGGCACAGAGACGCGGTACTATCCCTTTGGCCCTATGTTCGCCCATGCGGTAGGATACGACAGCAATGGCAAATCGGGCATCGAATCCTTTGGCAATTTCAACCTCCTGCGCTCCCATGCATTTTTCCTGGAGCAGGTCATCAACGGCATACAGAACAAGAAAAATCCCGG
>CANOHX010000227.1 GCA_947565885.1 uncultured Lachnospiraceae bacterium | reverse complement strand
ATTCAGCAAATTATCAATCTCTTCCAACTGCCCGCACAGTTCCCCTAAATCAGGGTCATATTCTGCTGCCGACTGCAGTTCATGGAGTGCACGTCCAATCTGTTCCGTAGCGCTTGCTTCTCCTCCGGTCATCTCATAAGCATTTCCCGCTGCTTCCATAATCCTGCGGTTATTCGACATTTTACGGTAGAAAACCTCTAACTCCTCATCCTCGCCCAGAACCAGATTCGCTTCTTTGATTTCTTTTATTTCATATTCCAGAAAAGAAAGCTCACGCTCCCTTCCTTCACCGTCCTGCACCGCCTGTTTCTGCTCTTCCAGAATCTCCTGATACTCCTGATAACATTTTTTCAAAATTTTTTTCTTTCCATTCAATTTGTCACCAGCAAATTCATCCAGAATTTCCAAATGTTTCTTCTTATGCAGCAATGACTGATGCTCGTGCTGCCCATGGATGTCAATGAGCAGGGAAGCGACATTCTTCATGCAGGAAGCGGAGACGGTCTCGGAATTGATTTTGCCTACGCTTCTTGTGGCAGTAATTTTCCTTGACATAATGATTTCATTATTCTCGGGATAAATGTCCATTGCCTGCAGCTGCTGCAGCTGCTCCTCATTTTCCACACGAAAAACCAATTCCACCAACGCATATTCTGCCTGGTCCCGCAGCATTTCTTTGGGCGCTTTTTCCCCCAGGGCAAGGTTGATGGAGCCAATGATAATAGATTTCCCGGCTCCCGTCTCCCCGGAAAGGATATTTAATCCACTGCCAAATTCCACCTCAGCTTCCTCCAGCAGCGCCAGATTTTTCACATGCAGACTTACCAACATATATTATTCTCCTCCTACTACCCTGCGCAGCCGTTCCATCAGGCGCTCCGTATCTTCTACTGTGCGGATTGCGCACATGATGGTATCATCTCCCGCAATGCTGCCTACAATCTCATCATGGTCCATCGCATCCAATGCAGCCGCAACTGCCATTGCCATACCGGCTGCCGTCTTAATCACCAAGATATTCTGCGCCATATCCATAGACACAAAACCATTGCGGAAAATACCAATATATTTCTCGCTCATGTCTGTGCTTTCCTTGCCCAATGCTACATATTTCTGCTTGCCGCCTTTGCTCGCTACTTTCGTAAGTTTTAATTCTCGAATGTCCCTGGAAACGGTCGCCTGTGTCACATGAAAGCCTTCCCGCTCCAAGCGGTCAGACAATTCTTCCTGGGTCTCAATATTATGCTTTGCTATAATCTCTAAAATTTTTGTCTGGCGTCTCGATTTCATCCTATCCTCCAACTTACAGCCTGTATCCCTGCAATTTCTCCCTGAGCCTTTCAAGGAAACTCAAACGGCTCAGTTTCAAAATACCTGTATATGATTGCGATTTCTTCACAACTATCTGTTCACCTGCTCTCAGAGCGCCTACCGTGGCCCCGTCAAAGCTAACCTCCGCTTTCTCTTCCTGCCCTCCGCTGCGCGCTTTCACTTCAATGATAATCTCATCCTCTGCACCCAACACAATGCTTTTGGCATTGAGGGTATGGGGGCTGATTGGCGTCACCACCAAAAGTTCTGCCTTAGGATCCACAATCGGTCCGCCTGCCGACATGCTATATGCTGTAGAGCCGGTGGGCGTAGCGATGATAATCCCATCTGCACTGTATGTGTTCAGATATTCTCCATTGACGTAAATAACCAAATCCATAACCTGCAGCGCCCCACAACGGTGAATAACAATATCATTGAGCGCTAACCTTTCCTCACTTACCCCATCCTGGCTTATGCTTTTGCCCGACAGCAGCATTCTTTTTTCTACGACATAATCCTCTCCATCCAGCAAGCGCCGTATCCCTTGAATTGCCGTTTCCTCTTCCAGTTCACAGAGATAGCCCACATGTCCGGTATTAATGCCAATCAGCGGAATGTTCCGCTCCGCCATATTCCGCGCAGCGCGAAGTAAGGCGCCATCCCCGCCCACTACCAGGATACATTCCGTACTTTCTGGAATCTTGCCCTCATCAAAAGACTTTCCCTCTTCTTCACGATTTACCTGATAGTCGCACACTCCTCCATTTTCCAGAATGAACTTATAAATTTCTTTCGTAAGCCTCAATTGCTGGTCCCGCCTCGGGTTTACAATGATATAAAAATGCTTCATTGCACTACATGCCCCTTTCTTCTTTTCCGGTCTCCACCACCGTCAGCCTACTGCGGTCCTTTCTGCTGCGGCTCCTTTGAATTCAATGCTTCATGCGCTCTGGCAACCACCCTGGATACATCCACTGCCTCCTTATGGCTGCCTTGCTCTTTACTGATATGCACAAGATATTCCATATTTCCCTCCGGTCCTTTTATGGGGGAAAATTCCAGATTTTTTATAGAAAACCCAATCCCCTGCGCGAACGCAAGAATCTTCTCAATCACTTCCCTATGTACTTCAGGGTCGCGTACCACACCTTTTTTCCCTACTTTCTCCCGCCCCGCTTCAAACTGTGGCTTTATCAGGCAGACCATCTCCCCCTGGGGAGAAAGCAATTCTTTTGCTGCCGGAAGTACTTTCTCCAGGGAAATAAAAGATACATCCACCGAGGCAAAATCCAGCACATCGTCAATATCATCCGGCTGAACATAACGGATATTCGTCTTTTCCATACAGACTACCCGGGAATCCTGACGCAGGCTCCAGGCAAACTGCCCATATCCCACATCCACCGCATAGACTTTGACGGCTCCGTTCTGCAGCATGCAGTCTGTAAATCCCCCGGTAGATGCACCGATATCCATACAAATCTTATCCTGCAGATCAATATCAAAATTCACTATTGCCTTTTCCAGCTTAAGACCGCCGCGGCTTACATATCTCAACGTATTTCCTCGAACCTCTATCTTAGCGCTCTCAGCAAAACAACTGCCGGCTTTATCCTCCCGCTGCCCCGCTACGAATACATTTCCTTCCATAATCATAGTTTTCGCTTTCTCTCGGGAGGGCGCCAGCCCACGCTGCACCAACAACACATCCAACCGTTCTTTCATGCAATAACCTTTCTAAACAACATCTTAATTGTCCCTGATGCCATTTTGGACAACCTTATTTTCGCACATAGTTTGCAACAATCCTTTTTACCACAGATTCCGCATCGATACCATGCTCTTTTTTGAGGATCTCAACATTTCCATGCTCCACATAGACATCTTCCAGGGCAATATTCTGTACCTTTATCTCTTTTAACGTATTCTTTTCATTAAAATACCTCACCACATGCTCTCCAAAACCGCCAGTTGCCACATTTTCCTCCATGGTCACCAAAAGGTCATGGTCTTTGGCAAGATTGTCCAATAATTCCCTGTCCAAAGGCCTTACAAACCGTACGTTTATTAACGAACAGAAATATCCCATTGACTTCAGCAGCTCATGCACCTGCCTGCCTGTCTCTACCATACTTCCCACTGCAAGCAGTGCAATTTCCTGTTCCCGGTAAATGACCTCACTCTTGCCAAAGACAATTTTCTGCCGAAATTCTTTTAGCCCCGCGTACGCCTTTCCCCTGGGATAACGAATAGCAATGGGATGATTAAAATCCACCGCAAATTTCAGCATATCGGAAAGCTCCCACTTATTCTTTGGCGCCAAAATGCTCATATTGGGTATAGAGGAAAGATATGACAAATCGAAAATGCCCTGGTGGGTCTCACCATCGCTTCCCACAAGCCCGGCACGGTCAATGGCAAACACTACCGGCAAATCCTGAATACAGACATCATGCAGGATCTGGTCATACGCACGCTGTAAGAAAGATGAATAAACTGCCACCACCGGCTTAAGCCCAGCAGCTGCCAGCCCTGCTGCAAACGTCACGGCATGCCCCTCCGCAATGCCTACATCAAAAAATCTCTCAGGAAACATATTGTGAAACCGTTTCAATCCCGTGCCGTCTTTCATGGCAGCCGTGATTGCCACTACTTTCTCATCACGCTCCCCAAGCTTACGCATCACCGTAGAAAAAATATCTGTATAATTGGCTTCCCTTTTGCGTCTAAGCGGAAGCCCTGTTTCTACCTCAAAAGGCTCTGCGCCATGGAATCTAGCCGGATGGCGTTCTGCCGGCACATAACCCTTTCCTTTCTTCGTCAGGACATGGACCAATACCGCACCGTTTACCTTTGATGCCTCCCGCAAAATCCGTTTCATTGCCCCTATATCATGACCGTCCACCGGACCTAAATATGTGATTCCCATATTTTCAAACAGCATTCCTGGAATCACAAGCTGTTTAATCCCGCTCTTGGTCCGCCGGATACGCGTCACAATGCGTTCTCCAAAAACTGGTATCTTATTCAGGGAGTTCGTGACTCCCTCTTTCAGTCCCTGATAGGCATCTGCCGTACGCAGATTCACTAAATGCCTGGAAAGCCCCCCTACATTTTCAGAGATGGACATATTGTTATCGTTGAGTACAATGATAAAATTTGTCTTCATCCGCGAGGCATTGTTCAAAGCTTCGTACGCCATTCCGCCAGTCATTGCTCCGTCACCAATCACAGAAATCACTTTATATTGCTCTCCCGTAATTTCCCTTGCCTCCGCATATCCCAGCCCCGCTGAAATGGAGGTAGAACTATGTCCCGTGCAACAGTCGCTATATGTAGACGGACAGAAAAAAGAAGTTACTGAAAAGGA